>DATLFM010000047.1 GCA_035541015.1 Candidatus Thermoplasmatota archaeon | reverse complement strand
CTCGGAGAACGGCTACGCGCTTCCGGGCGAGCTTGTGGTCGGCGCCGACAGCCACAGCGTGACCTATGGCGCCTTTGGCGCCTTTGGGGTCGGCGTGGGCGCCACCGAGATGGCAGGGGTATGGGCGACAGGCGAGATCTGGCTTCGCGTTCCTTCGACCCTTCGCGTCGAGGTCGACGGCCGGATCCCGGCTGGCGTCACGCCCAAGGACTTGACGCTTGCCGTAAACGGCATGCTTGGGACCACCGGGGCCGACTACCGCGCGATCGAGTACCACGGTTCGGGCGTCCGCGCGCTTCCGATCCACGGCCGCATGACGCTTTGCAACATGGGCGCCGAGATGGGCGCCAAGGTCGCGCTCGTGCCGCCGGACGCGGCCACGCTTTCGTTCCTCGAAACGCGCGCCAAGCGCGCCTTCGAGCCCCTCCTTCCCGACCCCGGCGCACGGTACGAGCGGTCGCTCACCGTAAACGCAGGCGCCCTTGAGCCGATGGTTTCGCTTCCGGGATCGCCGGCGGACGTCGTACCCGTCGGCAAAGCGGTCGGAACGGCCATCCAGCAGGCCTTCCTTGGTTCGTGCACGAACGGGCGTCTGGAGGACTTGGCCGACGCGGCGGCGGTCGTCGCCGGGCGTCGGGTGGCCCCCGGCGTGCGGTTCCTCGTGACGCCTGCTTCGCGTCGCGTGTACGTGGAAGCGGTCCGCGCCGGCTACATCGAGACGCTGCTTACGGCCGGCGCGACCGTCCTGCCACCCGGCTGCGGACCTTGCCTGGGAGGGCACCAAGGCATCCTGGCGGCCGGCGAGGTCGCCATCTCAAGCGCCAACCGGAACTTCCGAGGGCGCATGGGGGACCCCGATTCGCGCGTGTTTCTCGGGTCGCCTGCGACCGTGGCGGCAAGCGCCGTAGCCGGCGCCGTCGCCGATCCACGACCCTACCTGGCGGCTGCCCCGCTCCTGAACCGATAAAGGCGTCCTTTTCGGTCCCGGCCAACCGCCCGACGGGAGGTTGCGCGCCCGCCAAGAACGTTCCTCGTCAGAGCGCAGGGGCATGCGGGCCAAGCGGCGGGCGGCTTGGGTGGCCGCCGGCGCGATCGGGGTGACCGTCGCCTTCCTGGCGCTTGTGTTGTCCCCGGCCGCGGCGCCGTTGGCCTTGGCCTCCGTCGACGGCCAGCCGGCGCATCGCCGGACGATCCAATGGTACGACTTCACGCGCGGGGCCGAGGGAAGCTTCTCCGTCGTGGTGCCGGTGGAGGCGTTCGAGCGGGCACGCGCGGACACCCTGACGCGGGCACGCATCCTCCTTGGCGATGACGCCGCCTACGCCGAGCTTGTGAATCTCCGCTCGGGCGCCATCCGCGCCGTGGCCGCAGAGCTGCGGCAGGTTGCGCGGGGGGACGACGAGCTCTTCGCCAACCTTGCCCTCCAGGTCGCCCACCAGACGGTGTACCGCTCCACGTTTGCCCCCCGGTCGGCCGTCGAGACCCTGGTCGAGGGCGCCGGCGACTGCGACACGTTTGTCGTCCTTGTGGCGAGCATCCTGCGCGCCGGCGGGCTTCCGGTCGTGCTGCTGCTGTACCGCCCCCAGATCGGTCTTCTGAGCTTCCGCGAAGGTCACATGCAGGTCGCCGTAGGGTTGGACGAGCCTCCCCGCCTCCTGCCGAGGGCAAGCGCGCACGCCAACTACGTCCAGCACGAGGGCACCGCCTACTACGTCGCGGAGACGACGCTGCGCCCGGGATTCAACGAGGAGTGGCGCACCGGATGGCGCGTGGGCCAGGCCGGTGCGCCGCGGGGCTTTGCCGGCCCGGACGTCGTGATCCCCGTTCCATGACGCGCCGGCAACCTTGAAGACCCGGATGGGTTCTACCAAGCCCGATGGATCGTACCGAGGCCCTGCTGGCCGCCTACGACGCGCTGGCGGGAAGCTTGTCCCCGTCGATCCTCTTCCTCGTCACGGATCGCCGCTCCGTGGTCGAGATCGCCCTCAAGCACACGCGCGTGCCGGTCTTCCTTGCCACCTCAAACGAGCCGCTGCGCCGCGAGTTCGCGCCGCGCCTCACGGGAACGCTGCGCTTTGCGCGCGAGTTCCGGCCCGGGTTCAACGCGCTCACGGACTTGAACGACATCCTCATGGAGGCGTACCTCGAGGGCCGCCTTGGGAGCGGAAAGGACGTGCTCGTGCTGGCGAGCCTGGGCGAGGCCATGGACACGGTCGTGCTCTTCGACGCCACGCGCGACCCGCACCTCTCCACGATCCGAAAGGAGCTCGAGGAGCGCGTGGACCTCCCGCTGCTCGAGCGCATGCTCCGCCTGGCCGGCGAGCTCTCGCGCGAGGGGCGCGAGGGCGCGAAGGTGGGCGCCGTGTTCGTCATCGGCGACTCCGACGCCGTGATGGCGCGCAGCAAGCCCCTCGTCCTCAACCCCTTCGAGGGCCACGCCGAGGCGCGGCGCAACCTCCTCGACGACGCGGTGTGGGAGACGGCCAAGGAGTTCAGCCAGCTCGACGGCGCCTTCATCGTGCGCGAGAACGGCGTGGTCGTGGCGGCGGGCCGCTACATCGACACGGACAAGGACATCGAGCTCCCCTCGGGCCTGGGCGGCCGGCACCTGGCCGCGGCGTCCATCACGAAGATCACGAAGGCCGTGGCGATCACGGTCTCCACGTCGGGGACGATCCGGGTGTTCAAGGACGGCCGCATCGTCATCACCATGGCGAGGTTCTAGACGGGCGGGCGTTCCCGCGGGAAAAGAAGGGTGAGCAGGAAAGACAGCGGGTTTGGGAGGCTTGAGGAAAAGGACTGTCCCCCCTGCTCAAAAACGACTAGTCCCGCCTTTCCATTAAGCCTTGCGGCGGGCGGCCGAAGCGTTCGTCCGCTGGCCCGCCAAGTTCGATTCCTTTTGGAAAAGGCGGTCACTCGGAGGTGCGCGTCGAAAGGTAGCGCAGGCCGCCGTCCGCCAGGATCGCGACCACGGTCGCTTGCTCGGAAGGCGGCAGGGACGCTGCGAGCCGAAGGCTGGCCGCCAGGACCGCGCCGCTCGAGGGTCCGGCGAAGATCCCTTCCTGCCGCGCGAGCCGTCGTGCGTGCTCGTAGGCGTCCTCCGTCCGGACCGTCGCACGGTCCGTGAGCACGCGCTCGTCGAAGACGGCGGGCCGTAGGCTCGAGGCCATGTGCTTCAAGCCCTCGATGCCGTGGAACCCGGAGTCCGGCTCGACGCCCACGATGCGCACGGCGGGCGAGCGTTCGCGCAGGAACCTCCCCGTGCCCGTCGCGGTCCCGCCGGTGCCAAGCCCGCACACGAGGTGCGTCGCGCCGCCGCCCGTGTCGCGCCAGATTTCGGGGCCCGTGGATTCGTAGTGCGCCCGCACGTTGGCCGGGTGGCTGTATTGGTCCGGGTACCACCACCGGCCGGGGTCCTCCTTCGCCATCTCGCGGGCCCGCAGGATGGCGCCGTCCTGCCCCTCCTCCGGCGGCGTCGCGACGTGGCGCGCACCGTAGGCGGCAAGAAGGCGCTTGCGCTCGTGGCTTGCCATCGTGGGCATGACGATCGTCACGCGGATCCCAAGGACCGCGCCGATCATGGCAAGCGCGATTCCCGTGTTTCCCGAGGATGCCTCCACGATCTCCCGGCCGCTTGAAAGCTCGCCCGACCGCAGGCCATCCTGCACCATCCACCAGGCGGCGCGGTCCTTGACGCTTCCGCTCGGGTTCGCGAATTCGCACTTGGCGAGGATCCGGACGCGCGGCGCGTGCGGACTCGTGCGCCAAAGCTCGATAAGCGGCGTGTTTCCGATGCGCGCGAGGATCGGCGGAACGTCCATGCTCACGCCCGGGGGCAGCACGGTCCGCGCGGGATCTCCTTGCCCTTCGCGCTACGGCGCGGATGGCCCAGGCGCTCGCACAGCCAGCGGTCGAACTCGGGGACCACGCTGTGCTCCATGGCGCAGGCCGTCTCGTGCGCGCGGCGGGGCTCGAGCTTGAGCTCGGAGAGAAGCCACATCTCGAGGAGGCGGTGGTTGCGCAGGATGAAGCGGCCGCGCTCGCGGCCCTTGTCCGTGAGCCGGACGCCCTTGTAGGGCGCGTGCTCCACGTAGCCGCGTTCCGCGAGCTTGCCCAGCATCTCGCTCACGGCCGCCGGCGACGTCTCGATCGCCGCCGCAAGGTCGCCCGTCTTGACGAGCTCGTGGCCGTCGCCCATGCGGCAGAGCGTCTCGAGGTACTCGTCGATGGACTCTTGCTCGGCCGCGGGCGTCCAGGCGGGCATTCCGGCTGGCCACGGAACGGGCCGCAGATAAAGGTTGGGTCCCCTCGCCGGCCTACCGCCACGCGTGCGCGCCTTCGGCGTGGGGCCGCGGGAATACGACGAGATCTCCGGGGAGCCAGGGCAACGCGCTTCCGCCCTCGTCTGTCGCCTCCGCCGCGGGCGCGACGGCGGCCCAGAGCGTCTGCGCCGCCGAGCGCCAATCGTAGGAGGCCGCCTGCTCCAAGGCGTTCGTCCAGGCCTCCGAACCGGCGAGGCCCAAGTGGTGGCCCGCCAGGAAGAGGAACCCGGCGCGGCTGCGCTGGAAGTTGTTGGCATCCACGGCGCCAAAGTCGATCACGCGTCCGTCCTGCCGATACCCCATCGCGCTCCAGACCTCCTCGAAGTAGTTGTTCTGGATGCCGCCGGCCTTCTTGCCCGTGTGGAAGGTGTGGTGCATGCCGATCGTGTGGCCGACCTCGTGCGCGAAGAGGAACTGCACCCAATTGTAGGCGCCGCTTGCGTGTCCGAAGAGGTTCGTCGGCGAGGCGGGATCGAAGGCCAGGCGCAGCGCCTCGTTCACCCACGAGATGCTGATGCGGTAGGACTTCACTGAGTCGTACGTGCCGATGCCGATGATCCCCGAGGGCGTCGAGGCGACGTCGCCGTGCAGCACGAAGCTCACGTACGGCTCGCATCCCTCGTGCGGCACCCAGTACTTGTCCCAATTTTGGCTGAGCCAGTAGCGCTGGAGCTCAAGCGTGCC
This sequence comes from Candidatus Thermoplasmatota archaeon, assembly GCA_035541015.1. Classification (NCBI taxonomy): domain Archaea; kingdom Methanobacteriati; phylum Thermoplasmatota; species Thermoplasmatota archaeon. The sequence continues at coordinate 3,323 of DATLFM010000047.1, read as the reverse complement.
GAACTCGCCGCGCGCAAGCGCGTCGAGGACGGGGTCGTCGACCGGCAGGAGCAGCTTCTTCACGTCCACGTGGACGGTGCCGCCGGTGAGGTGCTCGTAGGCGAGCTTGAGCTCGTCGGCGTTGAGAAGGTCGTCCCCGTGGCGAAGGCCTAGCAGGGGCGAGACGTTGGTCGGGCGCCAGGCGTAGATGAGCGTGATCGCGTGGCAGTCGGAGAGCGCGGTCGGGTAGATCGTGCTCTGGAGGATGCGGAAGTGCATCGCCTCTCGAACGATGCGTTCGAGGCGGTCGACGTCGGTCGCCTCCGTCCGCGAAGCGGCGGGGTTGGGCTTGTTGCCGGTGACGCCCTGGAGCGTCGATTGGAGCGCGTTTGGCGGCCGAAGCTTGGACGCCGACGGATCCACGACGAGAAGCGGCTGCCGCTCGCCGAAGGTCTGCACCGTCGAGAGATAACCGTGCGGGTAGTCGTAGCGCCAGCCGTGGAGCCCCACGCCAAAGCCGTCGAGGTGCACGAGCACGAGCGGCGGGTTCGTCGGGTCGACGGGGATTCCCGCCGCCGGCAGGCGCTCGGCAAGGAAGTCCTCGAACGCGTTGCCGTTGTAGACGGCCACGATCTCGTCGCCCAGGTGCAGTTGCGGCAGGAGCGCGGCCACGTCGGCCGCAAGCTGCGCGTCGGCGATGCGCACGTCGAACACCGCCGTCGGAAACATGGGCAGGTCAAACGTGCGGAACTGCAGCGGGAGCAGGGCTTGCGGCTCGCCGGGATCGGGCGGCAGGGTCTGGACGAACTCTCCCACGTTGTGGTCGACCGCCTCCGCGTCGAGGCGACCGGCAAGCTCCTTGGCGACGTCCTCGGGGAAGCCCAGCAGGACGACGGGCACGCGCACGTCCACCTTGAGGCGCTCGCCCTCGAAGAGGGGAAGGTCAAGGATCGGCGGCAGGAGGCTGGGCTCGACGGGGTCGTCCGCGCGAGGCTGGCCGATGCAGCCCGAAAGGACAAGGATCAAGGCGCAGCCCACGGTGGGGACGATGCGGCGCATGGCACCCGGGCTGCGCGGGGGAAGATGAGCTTTGTGGGCGCGTCCTAGCCCAATGGTCTACGAGGCCGAGCCGCCGGGCGCGCCCCGCGCCACGTCTTCCCGCAGGCGAAGGCAGGCGGCCCGGACGTTCTCCGGAGATCCCGCGTAGATGACGCTTCGCGAGGCGGTCACGATCGCAAGCTCGCCGCGCGCGTTTCCGCCCGCGCGGGCCGCCTCCGTCGCGTCGCCGCCTTGCGCGCCCACGCCGGGCACGAGGATCGGAAGGTCCTCCCCGATCGTGCGGCGAACCTCGCCAAGCTCGGCGGTCACGGTCGCCCCCGCCACGACGCCGAGGTTCGGGTACTGACGCGACCACTCCGCGACCTTGCCGGCAAGATGGACGTACAGCGGCTCGCCGGAGACCTTCGTATCCTGGATCTCGGCTGCGCTCGGGTTTGTCGTGCGCACGAGGACGAAGCACCCGCGGTCGGGCCGGACAAGGAAGGGGACGAGCGCGTCAAGCCCGAGGTACGGCTGCGCGGTGATGGCGTCGTAGCCGAGCTGGTCGAAGGCCGCCGCCGCGTAGCGTTCGGCCGTGTGCGGCACGTCGCCGCGCTTGGCGTCGAGGATCACGGGAATGCCCTCCGGCACGGACTCGCGCGTCTTGCGCATGACCTCGAAGCCGCGGGATCCGAGCGCCTCGTAGTAGGCGCTGTTCACCTTGTAGGCGCACACGAGGTCCTGGGTCGATTCGATGACGCTGCGGTTGAACCGCAGGACCGAATCGGCGTCCCCCAGGCCCGGCATGCGCGCCGAATCGGGGTCCAGGCCCACGCAGACCCAGGAGCGGTTCGCCTGCGCCGCGGCGCGCAGCCGCGCGAGGAAATCCATCCGATCACGTCCTTCCGACGGACTTGGGCACGTCGCCGGGCAGATCCTGCGGCCGGAAGCGGCGGACCCAGACCTCCGTGACGGCCTCCAGCACGAGCCGCGAGGCGAGCCCGGCCGTGGTGCCCGCGTCGTGGGGCGGGCTCACCTCCATGATGTCGAAGCCCACCATGCGCGGGGCGAAGCGCTGGATGGCGGCCAGCACGTCGTGGGGCGCAAGCCCATAGGGCTCGGGCGTGCCCGTTGCCGGCGCGTGAGCAGGGTCCATCGCGTCGACGTCCACCGAAAGGTAGACGGGCCCGTCGCCAATGGCCTGCGCGGCTTGCGCGAGCACGCGGCTCATGCCCTGGTACTGGACGTCGAAGGTCGTGAAGAACCGAAGCCCGTCCCGGCGCGCCTGCTGCCATTCCTCCTTGCCGGAGCTGCGGGCGCCCACGATCGCCAGGCGTTCGGGCCCCACGACCTCGGCGACCCGCCGGGCCGTGCAGGCGTGGCTCTCCTTGATGCCCTCGTACGCGTCGCGATAGGACAGATGCGCGTCGACGAGGATGCAGCCGAGGTTCGGGTAGCGGCGTTTGAGGGCGGGGAAAGCCGCGGGCGTCGCGCCGTGGTCGCCCCCCAGGAGGATCGGGAACTTGTCGGCCGCCACGATCTTTCCGGTGACGTCGGCCACGCGCCGGACCATCTCGGCGGGCGGCGTCTTCTCGTCGAGGTCCACGTTGCCCATGTCGTGCACGGGCACGTCGTCGAGGTCGACGCCGTTTCGCAGGTTGAACGTCTCGAGGTTGTGGCTCGCGTGGCGGATGGCCGCGGGGCCCTCGGCCGCGCCGAAGCGGAACGAGGCCGCCGCGTCGAAGGGCACGCCGGCCACGACAAAGCGCGCGTCGGGGAACCCGGCCTTGGCGTAGGCGAGCTCGTCGGGCCACGTGCGCGCGCGGCCGGGAGCGGGGGACGGCGCGGGGGAAGCGGTCATCGGGACCTCAGATGCGCATGATCTTGCGTCGGCCCATGGCTTCGATGTACATGATCTCCTTGCCCGGCTCGAGGCTCACCTTCTCGCCCTCGTCGTCCTCGGGGGCGGGAAGCTCGAAGGTCTCGTAGGTCTGCATGTCCATGAGCTGCACGTTGTCGCCCATGAGCGCGATCACCTGCGCGGTGCGCTTGTCGATGAGCGGAACCTGGACCTTGTCCGTCACGCTGCCGATGTACGAGGCGCGCTTCTTCGAGAACAGGCCGACGACCTCGATGCGGGCCTTGGCCGCGCCGTGCTTGCCGGGCTTCGAGTGGTCGATGGAGAGGATGCGGCAGGGCTCTTCGTCCACGACCATGTAGCGGCCTTCCTTCAACTCGCGGACTTCCTGCTGGGTCGTGGACATTGGAAGCCGGAACAAGAGGTAAGGTAGATAAGTCTAGCGGGG
>DATLFM010000046.1 GCA_035541015.1 Candidatus Thermoplasmatota archaeon | reverse complement strand
GGTAGTCGGTTTGCTTCGATTCTCGCGGGCCTTCTCCCTTCTTCCCAAGTTCCCCGGGCCCGTGGCCGCCCACGAGCCGATGTCGCCTTGCGCCTTGGTTCCAAGGAATCCGGCGCTGGCGGTATATGCCCCCGGCCGACCCATGCTGTCTTGCCTCGCAGGGATGCAAGGATGCACGAAAACCTCCGCCGGTCGGACGCCTTGGCGGCGGGATACGTCGTCGCGGTCGGGATCGCTCTCCTGATCGCGGCGCACCCGTCGGCCAGGGTCGTCCTCTAGATTCCCGCACGTTTGTCCCCCGCGGCCCGGGGCACCCGGGTCGTCCGCCCAAATCGGGCCAAAACGGCCTTCGGCGCTCGCCCCTTCGCCTGCCAATATAAGGTCGACGGCCGACCAAACCGCGAACAACAGGGCTGAGGAAAAGGAGGAGTTCGCGGTGACGAAGTCGAAGATCCTTGCGCCGATCCTGGTGTGCATGCTGCTCGCGGGAGTCTCCGGACCCCTTGCCAGCGCCCAAACGTCCGTCAACCTCCGAAGCGTCGGGGAGATCTTCGTCGACGCCCAAGGGCGCGCCTCCGGCCAGAACGTGGCCGCGACGGTGCTCGAGGCCCGCGGCGCGCTGCAAGCCTTCACCTCGCTTGCGCTTGGCGCCGAAATCTTCAGCGACGTCTCCATCTCCGGCTGGACGCAGGTCCAGAAGATCCAAGGCGTCGGCTCCTCGGCCATCGCCCTTCGCGGCTCCAACGCCGTCGTCACGCTCCACGACAACGCCCGCTCTGAGTTCCGCATCCAGGCCACCTCGGCCGCCGACGTGACCTACAAGCTTGCCGCCGGCGCGCGCGCGGAGGCGGCCGGCGAGGGCGTCCTCGACGTCCGCTCCGGCTCGGGCGCCTACCTTGGCAGCCTCGTCCTTCTCTCCGCCGACGGCGCCGCCGGCGCCGGCTCCACCATGGAAGCCCGCGCGGCCTGCGTCTGCGAGGTCCGCGCCCACCTCGAATCGGGATCGCAGATCGTCTTCCGCGCCAAGCCCGTCTACGTCGAGAGCGAGGCCCAGGCCAAGGCTCTCGTCGAGCTTCTGGCCTCCGGCAAGCTTGCCGCCGAGGTCGTGACCGAATTCAGCGGCGGCGCCAACGTCCAATCCAACGTCGACCACTTCGCCTCGGTCTGGACGGACACGTCCATCGAGACGGAGAACGCCGTGCACACGCGCGTGGCAAGCTCCGGCTCCGCCGGCGCCGTGGTCGCCTTCGACCTTGCGCACGAGACGCTTGCGGTCGAGAGCGGAAACGAGGTCGCCGTGTACGTCGACGGCAAGCTTGCCGCCGAGGTTCGCAGCGCCGCCGAGGTCGCCGCGGCCGCCGAGGCCGGCACCGCCGCCTACTTCGCCACGAAGGCCGAGGGACGCACGCAGGTCGTCGCCTCCACGCCCTCCTTCAATGCGCAGGCGCAGCACTCGCTCACGGTGCTTGCCAAGGCAAACGCGCAGGCCAACGCCCGCGTCGAGGCCCAGGCCCGCGCGGAGTGGCAGGCCTCCTTTGCCGCGAAGGCCGAGGGCCGGTTCTCGCTCCACAGCGGCGGCAAGGTCACCGGCAGCTTCTCCAGCGCCGTCGTCGCCAACGCGCGCGCCGAGATGAGCGCCTATGTCAACCTCGCCACGAAGACGGAGGTCTTCGCCAAGGCCAAGGTCGAGGGCGACGCTTGGGCGCGCGCCTCGGCCCAGGGAAGCTCCGAGGTCCGCTTCGAGGGCCAGAAGAGCTCGCTTACGCTCCGCGACGACGCCTACGCGTCGCTTGCGCTCGAGGCCAAGGCCGCCGCGTCGGCAACCTTCGACCTCGGCGCCGGCGTGCACGCCTACGCCGAAAGCAACACGGTCGTCCGCCTGGAGTCGTCCGCCAAGGGCTACGCGGGCACGATGGTCGTCGCCAAGGCCGACGGCAGCGTCGCCGCGGCAAGCAAGCTTACGGTCGAGGGCTCGGGCCGCGTGAAGGCCCAGCTCGAGGCCGGCGCCCGCGTGATCGTGCAGGGAAGCGCCCAGGCGCGCGCGCACGCAAGCGCGCACGTCGTCGCCTCGGCGGTCGCCGAGGGCAAGGTGGGCGCCCACGTGGTGGCCGGCGTCCAGGGAAGCGCCGTCGCCACGACCACGACCCACTTCTACTCGAACGTCGACGCCCGCGTCCACGCGGCCGCCCGCGGCGAGTACGAGATCTCCTACCGCGCGCAGGCCTCCGCCGCCGCGACCTTCGTGTTCGACGCGCAGAGCTCGGCCGCGCTTGCGGCCAAGAGCGCCGCCGACATCCAGGTGTACGTGAACGGCCGCGCCGCCGCCCGCGCCGAGAGCGCCCAGGCGGCGATCGAAGCGCAGGGCCGCGCGAGCTACCACGTCGAGACGACGGCCCAGTCGCAGGTGCGCGTGATCGTCAACACCGGCGTCTCCGCCGGCGCCTCGGCCGACGTCAAGATCGTCTCGCGCCTCAACGTGGACGCGAAGGCGAACGCGAAGGCCGACGCCTTCGGGAGCTTCAAGCTGTACCACGACGGAAGCGCCGTGGGAAGCTACGTGAGCCTCAAGACGGACGTGCGCGCCGGCGTCGTCGCCGACTTCGCGCTTGCCGCCTCCGGCGAGGTGTTCGCCGAGGTCAAGGCCGGCGCAAGCGCCTTCGTCTCCGCCGGCGCCGAAGGCGCCGCCGTGCTCCACCTCGAGAACAACGAGGCCGCGATCACGGTCACGGACACGACGACGGCCAACCTCAAGGTCGTCGCCAAGGCCGACACGCAGGCCGAGTTCCGCATGGCCGGAGACGTGCGCGTCCAGGCGCGCGGCGAGGCCGTCGTGGATCTCGACGTGCGCGGCCAGGCCGCGACGATGATCCTCACGAGCGTGGACGGCCGCGCGGCGGCGGGCTCGTCGTTCGAGTTCCGCGCCGACGGCACGATCGTGGCCCACCTCAAGGCGGGCGCGCAGGTGATCTTCCGCACGCACGTTGGCATCGAGACGGAGCTCTCGGTCCAGCAACGCGCGATGCTCAATGCGGCCATCGCCTCCGGCAAGGTCGGCGGGCAGGTCTTCGTGCAGACGCAGGCCTCGCTCTCGGCCGCCGCCAAGGCCGCCGCCCAGGCCTCCGCGCAGGCCAACGCCCAGGCGTCCGCGAGCGCCCAGGCCGCCGCCGAGGCGCGGGCCGCGCTCGTGGCCGCGGCCGCCGCTGAGGGCAGCGTGACCACGTCCATCACGGCGAGCTACTACAACGACGTGCAGCTCGTCACCGCGGCGACGAAGAGCCGCGTGGACGTCACGGTGTCGAGCACGGTGTCCGCGGGCAAGACGATCGTGATCTCGCTCGACGGGGCCACGATCTCCGGCATCGCGCAGGGCAACGCGCAGATCACGCTGGACGGCGAGGTGGCCGTGCAGGCCTCCTCGTACGCCGACATCCTGAACCCAAGCGACGACGGCGGCGCCGCCGAGTACTTCGTGCTCGTCGGCGAGGCCGGCGCGCAGGTGCTCGTCTCGATCCCGCACTTCAGCACGCGCGTGGTGAGCCTGCGCGCGGTCGAGCCCGAGGGACCGCCGGTGTTCCTGTACGCGACGCTGCTTCTGGCGGCGCTTGTCGTCGGGGAGACCGTCTGGATCCTCCGCCGGAGGAACAGCATTTGACGACCTACGAATCGAACGGGGGAACCACACGCATGACGCAACCGAACCGAAGCGACACGCCGGACTGGGGACTGTTCTACCAGGGCGGAAAGCGCGACCTCACCGCACGCAAGAGCATCAAGGTGAAGCTGCCCATCCGGCAGCACATCAAGCTCCACGCCTTGAAGCTCTTCAAGGAGAGCAACATCTCCGAGACGGTGGAAGCGGCGCTTGACATGTACTTCGAGAAGATGCGCGTCGAGCGCGAGGCAAGCGGCCAGGCGGGGCTCCCCGAGGGCCTCGACCCGGAGATGCTTGCAAACGCGATCGCGGCGCAGATGTCAAGCGCCGACGACGACGAGTAGGCGCAAAGGCCGGAAGCCCCCGCACGCGGCGCGTCGCCGAAAAGGCCGTCGCAGGCTTCATGCCTTGGACGGCCTTCCCGGCCGCATGCGCAGCGTGAACGCGGCCGTCCTCGGGTCTCCGGGCGCGGCCGCCGCCCTTCCCGTCGCCTCCGCGCTTGGCAAGAAAGGCTCCGAGACGGACGTCGTCCAGTTCAACGCCAAGGACGGCGATCGCAGCCTCACGGTGCTCGTCCCCGCGCGCTACCCCGAGCGCGTGCAGGGCCTCGCCTTTTGCCTCGCCTCAAGCGACGTCGTCCTGCTCTCCGTGGAGGCCGTCGACCGCACCCTTGGCGAGCAGGTCGTGGCCGCCGACGCGCTCGCTCCCGAGCGCGGCATGCTCCTTCTTCGCAACTACGTGACGCGAGAACAGGTCGCGCCCCTGCTTCGCAACACGCGTCTTGCCGCGTGGGAGATCCTCGAAGACCCCCCGCTTCCGGACCTGCGCGAGCGGCTGCTCGACGTCTCGAGCCCGCCCCGTCCCGGCCCGACGAAGGTCGTGATCGACCAGCACTTCAACGTAAAGGGCGTCGGAACCGTGGCCCTTGGAATCGTCGCGCGCGGCGAGGTGCGGCGCCATCAGGATCTCACGGTCCATCCCACGGAAAGGGTCGCCCAGGTGCGATCGATCCAAGTGCACGACACGGACGTCGACGTCGCGCCCGCGGGAAGCCGCGTCGGGCTTGCGCTCAAGGGCGTCGAGTCCGACGAGCTCGATCGGGGGTTCGTGCTTGCCCCCAAGGACGCCGCCCGCTCGGCGGCCCCGGGGGACAGCCTTCGGTTCCGCGCGCGCGTCCCGCCGTTTTTCAAGCAGGGGC
>DATLFM010000045.1 GCA_035541015.1 Candidatus Thermoplasmatota archaeon | reverse complement strand
CATCCCCATCGTCGAGCGCGTCGCCCGCGAGCCCAGCGTCGCCGGCGTGCGCGCGCTTGTCCTCGTGCCCACGCGCGAGCTTGCGATCCAAGTGGCAGGCGAGCTCGCGAAGATGTGCGCCAACCGGCCGTTTCGCGTCGGCTGCGTGTACGGCGGCGTCGGCTTTGCGGCGCAGCACACGGCGCTTGCGGACAAGCGCACGGCCATCCTCGTCGCCACGCCCGGGCGCCTGCTCGACCATCTCGGATCGGGCAAGGCGCGGCTGGACCGCGTGGCCGTTCTCGTCCTCGACGAGGCCGACCGCATGCTCGACATGGGCTTCCTGCCCGACGTCGAGCGCGTGCTCGCCCGCGTGCCTGCCCGGCGCCAGACGATGCTCTTTAGCGCCACGCTTCCCGCGCCCATCCGCAAGCTCTCGGAGCGCATCCTGCGCGACCCGGCGGACGTGTCGGTGGGGGAGGACGTCGTGACGACGCCTCTTGCCCGCCAGTTCCAGCTCACGGCCGACAAGCACGAGAAGCAGGGCGCGCTCCTGGCGCTCCTTGCCGCCGAGAAGCCGAAGAAGACCCTCGTGTTCGTGCGGACCAAGCACGGCGCGCGTCGCCTCGGCAAGCAGCTTGCGAAGACCGGATACGACGCCGGGGAGCTCCACGGCGACATGAGCCAGAACGCGCGAGCGCGGGCCATGGACATGTTCCGCAGCGGACGCCTCGAGCTTCTCGTCGCCACCGACGTGGCCAGCCGCGGACTCGACGTCCCCGACGTCTCCCACGTCGTGAACTACGATCTCCCCATGGAGCCGGAAGCCTACGTCCACCGCGTCGGCCGCACCGGGCGCATGGGCAAGGAGGGACGCGCGTTCACGTTCGTCCAGCGCGACCAGAAGCGCGACCTTGCCACGATCGAACGCGTGGCGGCCGTCCAGATGGAGCCTTACGCGCTCGCCTTCACCCGCGTCGCCGAGGGAGAGAATCTTCGCGCCCGCGGGCCGCTTGGGTCGCAGACTACGTCGCGCCCGCCGCCCGTGGCGCACGAGCCCGACGGACCCTCGCCCGGACCCAACCGGCGGCGCAAGCCGTTCCACGCGGGCCCCGTCGGAGCGCCCCCCCGGGACGCGCGCGGATTCGACCGGAGGCCCCCGCGACGGTTCCCCGCTCATGCGGCGGACCGCCCCGACAGGGCGTTCCGCTCCGAGCCTTCGACGAGCCAGCGATCGCGCGAGGCGCCCCGTGGCCAGGGTTCGCGCGAGGCACCCCGTTTCCGCACCCGCGGTCCGACGCACCAGTTCGAGCAGGGCCCGCAAGGGGAGGGGGCGCGGCCCGCCCGCCGCGGCCCGGCTCCCGCTTGGACCCGTCGCCGTCGCCGCTACTGAAGGCTCTTCTTGAGCTCGGCTAGCGCGCGCTCCAGCTCGAGCACGCGAAGCTGCGCAGCTTTCAAGCGCGCCGCGTCGCCCGCCGATTCGGCGGACGCCGCGGGCGCCGCGCCCGTGCGGACGGAGAGGCCCAACGAGAGAAGCTGAACGACCTCCTGCAGGTTCTTCCCTTGCCACACGGTCGTTTTTCCGAACTTCGCTTCGCTGGAGGCGGGCTGCGAGAGCCACGTCTTGGTCGTCTTCGCGCTGAAGAGACCCCGCTGCTCGAGGACCTTCAGCAGCTCGACCACGTCGTCGGGTCCCATCGCGTCGCTCTCGATCGACACGCTCACGTGCGTGTCGTTTCCTGCCTCGTCGACCCGGAACAGCACGCTCACCTGGTTGGCGCTGCCCACGTCCGCGCTACCGTCGAGCTTGCGCCCCAGCTTCAGTTTCGTCTCGTAATCGGACATCGCGCAGCAACGGCGGGTCGGCCTCAAAATCCTGGCGGGCACCCGCACAGGATTAATCAACCCTACGCTCGACCGGTCACTCTGACTCGCCAACGATTATGAAGTAGTATGTGCACTTGCACTCCGCAAAGCCATGAGCGGAGGCTGGAGGAGAATTCGGATCGTCGCCCTTGTAACCGTAGTGACAACCGGCCTGATCTTGGCCGGCGGGGCGCTGGCCTGCCACCCGCAGAAGCCGACCCCGCACGGCCAGCAAACCGAATGCTCGGTCGGGGAGCCGGGCAACGGAAATTCCACCGACGGGGGCACGGACGGCGGGTCCTCCGATCCGGGCGAGGACTCGGGAAGCAACGCTTCTGGCGACGATGCGCAGAGCCCCGCGGACGAGACGCCGGGTCCCACGGACGACGGAAACGATTCCCCGCCCGAGGAGCCGGCCAGCGATCCAGCCGACGAGCCCTCGGAGGAAACGGAGCCGTCGGGGTCTGGGTCGCAGCCGTCCGCGCCGAGCAGCTCGGCCGCGCCCTCGCCGCCGCCATCCTCCGGGCCTTCGTCGCCGTCGCCGTCGTCCCCCGATCCCTCGAACGCGTCGTCGTCCGATCCGGGCGAAGGCTCGAACGCAACCCAGCACGAATCCTCGTCGGATCCTGCGTCGGGGGACGCCCAGGGGACGGACGACGGTTCCACGCAGCCTTCCCTTACCATCGACGTCCTCCCGCCCGAAGGCGCGCTCCGCCAGACGGTTGCGCAGACGATCGTCGGCGATGGGACGCTCACGTTCCAGATCCCCGACCTGGGCTTCGCGCCCGCGTGGATCGGCTACGCGTTGGACGGGCGCTCCTTCGTGGCGACCGAGGAGGAGGTCGTCGCGCTGCGCGTACGCTTGGTGGACGTCTCCACGGGCCCGCACCTCCTCGAGATCGCCGTTCCACGCGCGGAGGGCGGCGATCCCGTCCGCATCGAGGTCCGCTTCAGCTACCTTCGCGTCGACCCCGTCGTGGCCGACCTCGAGCAGCACACGCTTGGCGAACGCTCCGCCGCAACACAGTCGACGGGCTTCCTGCCGCCCGTCCCGCCCGAGGCTCCGCTCCTTGCCTTGGCTGCGCTGGCGGCCGTCCTTGCCTACCGGCGCGTGTCCGCCACGCGCGCGCCGCGCGTGTCCTCCGACGAGGAGCCGCGCGAGGGGCGGTGCGAGCTTTGCCTTGGCCGTTTCAAGCTCCAGGCCCCTCGCTCCGAATGCTCCTGCGGGCTTGCCTTCCACCACAGCTGCCTCTCCCGCAGCGGAACGTGCCCCGGCTGCGGGGCGCTTGCGCCGGCGGCCCCGGAGGCCCCGTCGGACGGTGACGTCGAGGCCGCCGCATGAACGTGGAGGACCGTTTCGACCGCGCGCGGCGCATGGGCTGGTTCGACGTCGACCGCATGCGGCGCGCCTCCGTTCTCCTCGTGGGCGCAGGCGCGCTTGGCAACGAGGCCGGCAAGAACCTCGTCCTTTCCGGCCTTGGTTCGCTCACGATCGTGGACCCCGACCGCGTCGTCGAGACGAACCTCCACCGCTGCGCGCTGTTCCGTCCCGAGGACGCCGCGCGTGGCGCGCCGAAGGCGGAGGCGCTTGCGCGCGGGCTCTTTGCGCTCGATCCTTCCTGCCGCATCCGTCCGGTGGTCGGAGCGGTCGAGAAGCTCGCCAAGGAGGACGTCGCCGCGCACGACGTGGTCGTGGCGGGCGTCGACAACGTGGCCGCGCGCATGGCGACAAACGCGCTTGCGACGGCGGCCGCGCGCCCGCTCGTGGACGGCGGCACCCGCGGAACCTTGGGCAAGGTTTTCGTCGGATTGCCCGGCGGACCGTGCCTTGCCTGCGCCACGAATGCAAGCCACGCTCGCGTGGCCTCGACGCGCTTTGCGTGCTCGGGGCGCGAGGACGTCGTCGTCTTCGAGCCTCCGCTTGCGGCCGACCCGGTCACGACAAGCGTCGTGGGGGCGATCCTGGCGCGCGAGGCCGTGAAGATCCTGCACGGGCGCACCGACGACGTTATGCGAAGCATGCTGTATTACGACGGCATGGGCAACCGCTTCGAGATCCTCGAGGTGGCGCGGAACTCGGCCTGCCCGCACCACGAGGCCCCCCCATGAGCCTGAAGATCTTCATCCGCGACGCCGAGACGGGAAACCGCGTCGAGGTCGACGTCGCGCCGCAGAACTCGGTCGAGGACCTCATCCTGAGCGCCGCGTCGTACTGGAAGAAGGACGCCGGCGCCTACGTCCTGCGCCAAGGCAAGAAGATCCTGCCCGGCGAGGACAAGGTGCACGGTCTTGGCCTCATCGACGGGGACGTGCTCGAGCTGCTTCCCGATCCCGAGGGCGGTCGTCGGGGCGCGACGGAATGACGCTCCCCGCGGATCTCGTCCTCTCCCGCGTCCGCAACGAGCTTGCGCTTGCGCGAAAGGAGCTTCCGCACGAGCTTGCGGCCGGAGAGACCACCCGGCTCCCCGTGCCCGTCGACGTACGGCTCGTGGGATCGCCCGGACCCGACTGGGTGGAGGGCCGCGTCGTGGACCGGACGGAGCACGAGTTCCGCTTCGTCGTCACGGCCGAGTACCCGCTCCAGAAGCCGATTGTGCGGTGGAAGACCCCGATCTTCCATCCGAACATCATGCGCCCGCAGGACGGCGGCTACGTCTGCACCGCGCTTTTGGACCGTTGGAACTTCCGCTCGACGCTCGTCCAGTTCGTGCGCGCGATCGAGGTCCTCCTCGCCTCGCCGAACCCGTCGTCCCCCTACGACACGGACTCGTGCACCCGCGCCGCGGCGCACTTCCGCCGCGCGCCCTACGTGCCGGGCGTGGCGACGGCCGCGCCCCCGCCTGCGCCCGCGATCCGCCTGCGCCCGCCGGAGGATGGCGCGTGACCCCGCCGCCTCCGCGCGTGACGCGCGAAATCAAATCGCCCACGTTCGAGCGGGCGCCGCCCCCGGTCCTCTTCGGCTACGATCCCGACGAGGACGGGGCGTCCTCCGTGGCACGGTTCGTCCGCGGCGACCCCGTCGCGCCCCCGTCGCGCGACCGGACGTACCCGCTGTACGTTCGCCGATCCGCGCTTGCGCGCATGCTCGACGAGTCGACCTCGGCGCAACCGCTCGAGGCCATGGGCCTTCTGGCCGGCGCGCGCTACGAATGGAGAGGTCAGACGTACGCGATCGTGCGCGACGCCGTGACGGGCGAGCGCACGATCGCGTACGTCTGACCTCTCCATTCGTAGCGCGCGCCGGCCAGAAGGCCCATGGCCTCGAGCGGTTGCGCGCATGCTCGACGAGTCGACCTCGGCGCAAC
>DATLFM010000044.1 GCA_035541015.1 Candidatus Thermoplasmatota archaeon | reverse complement strand
CCGAGGATCTCGACGACGTCTCCGACCGTGAGGTTGAGGTCGAGGCGGGTGGCGGCGTCCACGCGGACGCGTCCCTTGGCGACGTCCTCCTGGACGGCCTCGGCCACCTTGAGCGTGACTTCCTTCACCATGAGGGTATCGCGGGCCTAACTCGGCCTGCCCTTCATAAGCGTTTGGTTGCGCGGGCGCTCGTCACGCGTCGTCGCGTCCTCGTCTTCGCTACTCCTGCCGCTGTCGTTCGACGGCCTCTTCGAGCGTGAGCTGCCCGCGCGCCACGCGCATCGCAAGCGACCGCGAGATCGTGAGATCGCCGCCGCTTGCGATGCGGCTCTTGCGCTGGATGTCGCGGATCTCGCCCTCGGCCGGCCGGACGGGTCGCCGCGCGCGCACCTCCTCGCCCGCCGACTGCGCGATGGCGCGCGCGGCCGCCACGTCGCGCGCCTCGCCCGCGCGGGGCATCGTGGGCGAGGTGGCCGTCTCGTCCACGATCTCCACGGCAAGGTCGAGCCCCACGACGCCGTTTACGATGCGGTCGCGCGCCGTGGGCGCGCCGTGACCGATCCGGACGACCGCCGTCTGCCGGGGTTTCCACGTGGCCGCGCACCGGGCGACCTCCGCGACGGCGGCCTCGGGAGATCCCACCTGGAAGGCGCGGCGCTCGCGGCCGTCCACGGCGACGACGACGCCGGGGCGCTCGCCCGGGTCGATGCCAACCACGAGCGACTCGCAGGTCCGGCCGCCTTCGACGAGCGCGCGAGCCTCCGCCAACGCCTGCGAGGGGGTCCGGAACTCGGCCACGTTGGCAAACGGGATCTTGGTGGCTTCCTTGCGCGTGCTGATGACGGCCCCCACGTCGGGCGGGATCTCGTCGCCCCAGGCAAGGCTCGCGAAGGCGACGTCCTTCTCCTTGAGGTGCCGGACGAGGTCGTGGTACATGGCGAAGTCGCGCGTGAGGATGGCGATCTTGCGGCCCCGCGGCACGCTGAAGAATCCGGGCCTGCAAGGAAAGGCTTTCCGATCGAAAGCCTCCGCCGCCGGGCCCGCAATTAAATCGGAGCGCGTAAATAGTGCTGCCCGCGATAGGTTCCGCGGGATGCACCGATGCCGATGATCAAGGATGCTGCGCCGCCTCTCTCCTCCGGAAAGATCCGGGAGCTGCGCGCGTCGCTTGCGCCCGAGTACGGACACACGCTTGTCACCGACGAGGGCCCGCCGGTGCTCGTCGTCCGCGTGCCGGGCGCACGTCCCGACTTCCTCACCGACGTCGAGCGCGCCGGCGAGGCCGTTTCCGAGGAACTCGTGCGCGCGGCCAAGGACGTCCTTCTCCTGGGCTCCGAGAAGCTCGTGCGCGTGGACCCCATCCCGCTTCGCGACCGCATCCGCGAGCGCGCCCGCGAGGAAGCTCCCTACGCCGCCGAGATGCGATCGCAGCTCAACCGCTCCTACGGCTTGGACATCCTCCGCCCCGGCGGCGCGCGAGGCCCCGCCATCCTTGGCGCCCGCATCCCGCGCGCCCGCGTCGCCGAGCTGTCTTCCGAGGACCGGCAGTCGCTTGCGGCGCCGGTCAAGGACACGCTCAACCAAGCCAAGGACGTGGCCAAGGTCTTCCTCATCGCCGACGAGGACTTCCGCCGCTTTTCCCCCGCGGACTTCGAGCGCATGCTCGCCGGGCAAGCGCCCGTGACGCCGAAGGTTCCCACGACGCCCACCATCGTGGCCGACGGCCCCGGCGCCTCGCGCCCGCGCGCGGGCGCAAGCTCCGGCGGCTCGAGCCCCTTTGGCGGCCTCATCAGCCAGGCCATGCAGACCGACGAGATGTTGAAGGCGAAGAAGGCGGCCAAGGAGGGGAGGTCCGCTCCGCCGCCCGCGGTTCCCGCTCCGGCGCCCGCTCCAGCCGCCGCCCCGTCGCCTCGGGCGACGACGCCGCGCCGTGCGGTCCCCGACGGTCCGTTCGGAGGCCTCCTTGCGGCCGCGGCAAGCCCGCCCGCGAAGGAGGAAGCGCCCACTCCCGCGCCCCCCGCGCCCGCTGCGCCTCCGGCGCCGGTCGAGACGCCTTCTGTCCCAGCCGGCGACCCCATCGCCGTCCTCTCGGATCGCTTCCGGGAAGCCGGCTACGAGTTGGCCCCCGCCGCCGACGCCTCCGGCTTCGACCTTGCCGCGCACAAGGACGGCGGCAAGCGGCTCCTCGTGAAGAAAGTGCCCACGCTCGACCTCCTCCTCGGAAAGCAGCTCGACGCGCGCGCGGCCGCGCTTGGAGCCGACGCCGTCGTCGTCATCGCCGACCGCACCGAGCCCGGAACGCAAGCCTACGCGCTTGGCACGCGCCTGGAGATCGTGCGAGCAGGCGACGTGCGCGGGCTTGAGCTGTGAGGTTGGCGCCCGATCGCGCGACTTCCGCATAGCGTTAATATACGCCCGCCGGTTTGATCCGCGGTGTGGCCCTCCTCGATCTCCTCGTCGGCGCCCGAGCGCGGCAGCCGCGAGGCCCCGCCGACGATCCCGAGGAGGACGATCCCCTGAGGGTTCCGCTCGGCTGCCCGCCGCTTGACGCGCTCCTTGGCGGCGGCGTCGAGTCGGCCGCGCTCACGGAGTTCTACGGCGAGGCCGGCACGGGCAAGACGAACGCCTGCCTGCAGCTTGCGCGCAACGTGGCCCGCGCGGGGCGCAAGGTCGTGTACATCGACACCGAGGGCGTAAGCCTCGAGCGTCTCGCGCAGATGTGCGCCGCGGAGGGCGACTTCGAGCAGGTCCGAAAGTCCATCCTCTTCTTCGAGCCTTTCACGCTCGACGAGCAGGAGAAGGTCATCGACAAGGCCTGCCGCCTGGCGCTTGGGAACGCCGACATCGGCGTCCTGCTGCTCGACTCGGCCACGGTGTTCTACCGCGTGGGCCTGGCCGACGGCGAGGAGGTGCGCGATCGGCGCCACCTCACGCAGCAGCTGCACCAATTGCTCGCGGTCGCGCGGCAGAAGGGCATTCCCGTCGTCATCACGAACCAAGTGTACACCAATCTCGAGAACAACGTCTTCGAGCCCATCGGGGGACAGATGCTGCGCCATCTGAGCAAGGCGGTCGTGCGATTGGAGAAGGCCGGCGTCGGTCGGCGTCGAGGGACGATCATGAAGCACCGTTCGATTCCGGAGGGATCGTCGGCCGAGTTTGCCATCGGCGAGTCCGGCCTCGGCCCGCTTGCGGCCGAACTTCCGCCGGGGCGTCCGGCGTAACGACGGCAAGCGGTACGCCAAAAACGACGTCCCCAAAAGCGTTAAATAGTTCACGAAGAACATCTCGCCCGGAGGCGACGATCCGTGCGAGGCGTAGCCATCGGAATCCTTCTCCTGGCTTCCAGCCTCGCCTTCGCGCCCACCGCTGTTGCCGCCGGCGAAGCGTACCTGCAGAAAGCGCAGGACACCGCGGCGGCCCTCTGGCGCGAGGTGGGACAAGCCGCCGAGGACATTCGCGACGGCGAACGCGGAGGCGCAAGCCCGCCCGTGCAGCCCGTCGCGCCCATCGGATCCGAGCCCGTCACGCAGGACGGCTGGTTTGGCGTCGCCGGGGCAGGCCTTGCCGCCGCCGGCCTCGTGGGAATTCTCCTTGCGGGCGGCACGCGGTTCCTTCGGCCCGAAGACGCGCTGCAAAGCGGCGTGCGCGGTCGCATCTACGAATACCTGCGCGCGCGACGCGGCGCCAACCTCAAGCAGCTCACCGAGGACCTCGACCTCTCGACGACAAACGCCGTCTGGCACCTTCGCAAGCTCGAAGGCACGGGCCTCGTTCGCTCGCGCAAGTTCAACGGCCTCAAGGTCTACTACCTCACGGAGGGCGGCGTGGAGGCGCGCGACCTCACCCTCTCGGCGGCCGCCCTTGCCAACGAGAACGCGCGCGCCATCTTCGACTTCGTGCTCGAGAACCCGCGCATCCACCAGCGCGAGATCGCCCGCGCGCTGTCCGTGAACCACGGGACGGTGCGCTGGCATCTCAAGAAGCTGTGCCTGGCGGGGCTTCTCTCCGAGGTCCGGGCCGGGCGCGTCTCCCTCTACGAGCCCACCACCGCCGGCTACGCCGCGGCCAAGGCCCTCGTGCGCGCCCCGGTTCTCCCCGCCCCGCCCGTCCAGCCGCTCGCGGCCTGAAGGGTTCTTAAGTAGGGGACCCAGGAACCTGGGACCACCGACGAACGTTCAAGTACGGGCGACGGCAAAAGTAAGCCGATTCCCATGGTGGGTGGCCACGCCAGGTTCGGTCTTCGCATCGTCGCCGCGTCGCTTCTGGTGCTGCTTGCCGCCGGCGCGTCGTCGGCGCTGGACACCTCAAGTGGCCTCAACGGCCCCACCTCGGGCCTCGATTCGGGCAACGCGAACACCGGGAGCCGGCCCGGAAGCGGCGGGGACCTGCTGCGCGCGCCCCTCAACGGCGCGCTCGACGTCCCGCTCGTGGGCCGGCTTTCGTTTGCCGGCATGGTCCTGCTGGGCGGCGGCATGGCCGCGGCCGCGTACCTCGCCGTAAGCGTGCTTGGCACGAAGTTCGTGACGGCGCAGAACGTGCTTGAGAACGACGCGCGGCGCGAGCTCTACGAGTACATCAAGACGAACCCCGGAACGCACCTTCGCGCCACCGCCGCCGCGCTTGGCCTCTCCACGACAAACGCGCTGTGGCACCTGCGGAAGCTCGAGCAGAGCAACCTCGTCAACTCCAAACGGCTCGAGGGCTACAAGGTGTTCTACCCCGTCGAGGGCGGCCTCGAGGCCAAGCGCATGGGGCTTGCCATGGCCGTCCTGCGCAACGAGAACGCGCGCCAGATCCTCGAACTCATCAGCCAAGAGCCCGCCGCGCACCAGCGCGAGATGGCCCGCCGGCTCTCGCTCAACCACGGCACGATCCGCTGGCACCTGAAGAAACTCTCGGCCGTGGGCCTCGTGCTCGAGCTCCGCAAGGACCACGTGAGCCAATACTTCATCTCCGAGCTTGGCAACCTGGCGCTCGCGCGCGTCAAGGGAGTGCCGGTCGAGTCCCTGCCGCCCGTGCCCAACGTCATCCTCCCGGGCGCACCCATGGAGCTTGCCACGGGGATCGCGACCGAGCCCGAGGCCGCGCCCGTGCACGGCCTCGTGCCTTCGCCGCTTACCGCGCACGCAAAGCCCGACCCCGAGTCCGACGGCGTGCAAGCCTAAGCGCGGCGAGCCGGGCGTGCGGCGTCGCGACCGGCGGATAACCCTTTTACCCCGCCGCAGCATGGGCGGCGACGTGGTGCACGTCCGCGACCTGGGGCTTCCCGCCGCCGTGGTCGCCATCCTGGAGTCGCAAGGCTACGGCGAGCTGTGGCCCAGCCAGGCCGAGGCCGTGCCCATCGCGCTTGCCGGCGAGAACCTCGTCCTTGCCGTGCCGACGGCAAGCGGCAAGAGCCTCGTCGCATACCTCGCGCTCGTTCAGCGCGCGCTCGCGGGGGCCAAGGGCATCTACATCGTCCCGCTGCGCGCGCTTGCGTCCGAGAAGTACGAGGACCTGAAGGCCTTCGAGCCCGCCGGACTGCGCGTGGCCATCTCCACGGGCGACCTCGACGCGACCGACCCGTGGCTCTCGCGCGCCGACATCGTCGTCTGCACGAGCGAGAAGGCCGACGCGCTCCTGCGTCACCGGGCGGAATGGATCGACCGCGTGGGCACGATCGTCGCCGACGAGGTCCACCTCGTGCACGACCCCGAGCGCGGCCCCACGCTTGAGGTCCTCCTCGCCCGCTTCCGCGCCATCAACCCGCGCGCCCAGCTCATCGCGCTCTCGGCCACGATCCGCAACAGCGGAGACGTGGCCGACTGGCTGTCCGCGCGCCACGTCCGGAGCGACTGGCGCCCCGTCGCCCTCCGCGAAGGCGTGCTCTACGGCAAGGCCGTTCGCTTCGTGGACGGCGAGCAGCGCGAGATTCCCGACATCCCCGACCGCGAGGCCGACGCCGTCGAGCGCCTCGTCCACGACTCCGTCGCCGGCGGGGGCCAATGCCTCGTCTTCGTCAACACGCGAAAGAGCACCGAATCGGTGGCCGAGAAGCTCCGGCCCGTCGTGTCCCGCCTCCTCAAGACGGAGGAGTCCACGCTTCTTTCCGCCGACGCCGCGGGCGACGTCGAGGAGCGAAGCGGCTTGGACGCGAAGGTCGAGCGGTGCGTGCGCTCGGGCGTGGCCTTCCACCACGCGGGCCTCACGAACGCGCAGCGGCAGCGCATCGAGAAGGCCTTCAAGCAGGGCGTCCTCAAGGCCATCGTCGCCACGCCCACCCTTGCCGCCGGCGTCAACCTGCCCGCGCGACGCGTGATCGTGCGCGACCTTTGGCGCTACGACGCGGGCGTCGGCAACGCGCCCATCCCCGTCCTCGAGTACAAGCAGATGGCCGGACGCGCCGGGCGCCCGCGGTACGACCGCGTGGGCGAGGCCATCTGCGTTGCCAAGAACTGGGACCAGCGGGTGCGGATCCTCGAAGAATACCTCCTCGCCGACCCCGAGACCATCACGAGCAAGCTTGGCGCCGAGTCCGCGCTGCGCACGCACCTTCTGGCCGGCATCGCCATGGGCTTCACGCCCGACGAGCAGGCCGTCATCGAATTCCTGCAGGGGACCTTCCTCTGGCGCGAGCAGGAGAGCTGGGTGCTCGAGGCGCGCGTCGCCGACGTGCTCCGGTTCCTGCGCGAGGAAGGGTTCGTCGAGCCGGGCGCCAAGCTTCGCGCCACCCTGTTTGGCAAGCGCACGAGCGACCTCTACATCGACCCCGTCACCGCCGTCAAGATGCGCGACGCCCTCCAGGCGGCCGCAGGCGGGCGCCGGAAGCCTTCCGCCATCGGTTGGCTGCACGCCGCATGCGCCACGCCCGACATGCGCCCGCTGTACCTTCGGCGCGGCGACGACTGGATCGAGTCGGCCGCCGTCGAGCACGAGGGCGAGCTTCTCGTTCCCCTCCCCGTCGGCTCCGACTTCGAATGGTTCCTTTCCGAGCTCAAGACCGCCTTCCTGCTGCACGACTGGATCGACGAGGCGACGATGGACAAGATCGAGCGAAAGTACGAGGTGTACCCCGGCGACCTTCACCAGAAGGTCGACACGGCCGAATGGCTCGTGCACGCGCTCAAGGAGCTCGCCCACCTCTTCCACCGCGACGGCCTCCCCGAGCTCTCCGAGCTCCACGTGCGCGTCAAGCACGGCATCCGCCGCGAGCTCTTGCCGCTCATCCGGCTCACGGGCGTCGGCCGCGTGCGCGCCCGCGCGCTCCACGCCGCCGGCTTCACGACGCTCGCCGAGCTCCGCCGCGCGCCGCTTGCCACGCTCACGCGCGTGCCGGGCGTCGGCCCGGGCCTTGCCGCAAGCATCGTCAAGGAGCTCGGACGCGCCAAGGACGCGGAGGATCCCGTCCACGCCTACGGAGGCGACCGCGCCTGAGCGAGGACATCGCCGTGGCCGGCGCGCGCGGCCGCGTGGGCGACCCCGCGCGGGCGGTGGCCGCCGCCGCGCGCGTCGCGACGGAGACCGGCGCGCGCCTCGTGCAGCTGCTCGACGCGCGCGCCGTGGTCGACCCCGAGCAGCTCCAGGTGGCCGCCGAGCGCGCGCTTCGCGCGTACGGGGAGGACCGCGCCGTGTCGAAGGAGCTTGGCCTCGAGGTGCTGCGCTACGCAAGCGGCGAGCGGCAGATCGCCGACGCGCTGCGCCGGCTGGGCCTGCGCGCGGACACCGAGCGCGTGGGCGTGGTCGCCGTCGGGCCCAACGCGAAGGGGGCGGTCGACCGGACCCTCCAGGCGTTGGGACTTGCGCGCGACGACACGGCGCTGCAGGGCGGCCGGGACGCGCTCTTGGCCTTGGGCGTGGGCGCGGTTGAGCTTCGCGTCGTGCCGGAGGACGCCTGGGTCGACCTCGTGCTCGAGCGGGTCGCGCTCGTCGACGTCGAGCGGCGCTAGGTTCTTATACGGCCCTCCGCTTTCCGCGCTGTCCGCAAACCGCGTGCGCCCGTGGCGCGTCGAGCTTGCGGCGGAGCGATCACGGCGCCCGTGGGGCGCGCGTGGAATGCTCGCTCCGCTCGCATTCCCCGGCGCCCCCCGGTCGCATGCTGCGCATGCGCCCGTGGGGTAGCTTGGATATCCTTCAAGATTGCGGATCTTGTGACCCGAGTTCGAATCTCGGCGGGCGCATGCGCAGCATGCGACCGGGGGGCGCCGGGGAATGCGAGCGGAGCGAGCATTCCACGCGCGCCCCACGGGCGCCGTGATCGCTCCG
>DATLFM010000043.1 GCA_035541015.1 Candidatus Thermoplasmatota archaeon | reverse complement strand
CAACACGAGCGTGGCGCGCGTGGACGAGGTGCGCGCGGCCCGCGAGCCCATCCTGCGCTGGGCCCCCCCTGCCGCGTGAGCCGCGTTCCCCGCGGCCAAAACGAAGCCCCCTGTGCGCTCATTTTCGAATCAAGCGGCGGTATACCCGAGGAAACCGCGGAATCTAGTGCGATACCGCGCTTCCTTGGACGCGCGGGCGCCACCGGGAAGGTTCAACCGGTCGCGCGGAGGGGCAAAGGTCCGTTCCCGCCAGGCTTTGCTTTCGAAAGTCGGAAGTCCAAGGGGCGAAATCCAACCGGGGGTACTCGCAACGCCACACAGCCTCTTCTCCGACCCCGACAAACAACGCGGCCCGTCCGCCGCCTGGCTCATGGTTCCCGGGATCCTGCTGGTCCTTCTCTACTTCCTGCACGCCTTCCAAATCGCAGACGTCGAGCAATGGCTCGACGGGGCCCGCGTGCCGCTCGGGGTCGGCCACCTGTTCTTCCTCGGGCTTGGACTTCTCATCGGCGGAGCCGCCATCGCGTCGTTGCGGCACGCCATGAAGCCGCAGAAGGCGCCCCCGCCCCGCACGACCGACCGCGTGAAGCCGCTCGACCCCGAGGCGCTGCGTCGCGAGGACACGCCGCCGCACCGGGCAAGCGCCCCGTCGGCCGCGCCTCCGTCGCAATCCGCGCCCGCCGCGCCGCCGCCCGACCTTGCGCCAAGCGCGACGGCCTCGGACGACCTCGCCGATCACCCCGTCCACCAGCAGCTCTCCATCGAGGAAGAGATCAAGCAGCTCAACCGCCAGATCAGCCGCGCCAACGTGAAGCTCGGCCTGGGCGAGCTGTCGAAGGAGGGCTACAAGCAGTACACGGACAAGCTGCGCGAGCGAAAGGCCCTCCTGGAGAGCAAGCTCGAGGAGCAGCGCTACAAGGAGCAGAGCGCCGAGGGCGCCCCGTAGCCTTCGCTAGCCTTCCTTCTTGGCGCCGGTGGCCACGAGGAGGACGTCCCAGCTGAGGAGGGCGCACTTGAGCCGCGCCGCGCTGATGGGGACACCCAAGAGACCGAGCACGTCGTCCTTCCCGATCTTCCGCGCCTCGTCGAGCGACTTTCCCTTAAGGGACTCGTAGAGCATCGAGGCCGACGCTTGCGAGATGGCGCAGCCTCGCCCCTTGAACCGCACGTCCTCGATGACCTGCCCGTCCCGCAGCTTGACGAACAGGTGCAGGTCGTCTCCGCACAACGGATTGTTCTCGTGGGCCGAGAGTTCGGCGTCCGGAATTTCCCCGAAGTTCCGCGGATTCTGGTAGTGGTCCAGGATCTGCTCCTGGTACATGTCCTCGACCATGCGGCGCTCCCTCAGCGTCCCTTGCCCTCGGGAATGCCGGTGCCCGTGAGACGGGCGCCGGTCCCCGCCGAGGCGGCGGGTCGACGTTCGAAGATCTTCTCCACGCGGCGAAGCCCTTCCACCAGGCGGTCCACGTCGCGCTCGTCGTTGTACACGTAGAACGACGCGCGGGTGGTCGCGGGGACGTCCAGGCGCTCCATGAGAGGCATTGCGCAGTGGTGGCCGCTTCGCACGCAGACGGCCTCCGCGTCGAGGATGGAGGCAACGTCGTGCGGGTGCGCCTGGTCCATGACGAAGGAGACGACGCCGCCACGGATCGAAAGGTCGGTGGGGCCAAAGCTCCGCAATCCCTTCACCTCGGCGAGCTTCTGCAGGGCGTAGCGCGTGAGCGACTTCTCGTGCTCGCGAACGGCGTCCATGCCCAGACGCTCGAGGTAGTCGCAGGCGGCCGCGAAGCCGACCGCGCCGGCCATGTTCTGGGTGCCGGCCTCGAACTTGTAGGGAAGGTCGTTCCACTTGGCGCCGGTGAGGTGCACCTCGCGGATCATGTCGCCGCCGAAATGGAACGGCGGCATGTCCTTCAGCACCTCCTCGCGCCCGAGCAGGCAGCCGATGCCCGTGGGCGCGAGCATCTTGTGCCCCGAGACGGCGTAGAAGTCGCAGCCGAGGTCGCGGAAATTCACCTTCATGTGGGGCGCGGACTGCGCGCCGTCCACGAGGCAGAGCGCGCCCACGTCGTGCGCCATCCTGGCGATCTGCTTCACCGGATTGATCGTTCCGAGGACGTTGGACGCGTGCGTCACGGCGACGAGCTTCGTCTTGTCGTTGATCGACTCGCCCATCTCGTCCATGGCAAGCGTGCCGTCGTCGTTCACGTCGACGATGGCGACGTCGACGCCCATCGAGCGAAGCTCAAGCCAGGGCACGAGATTCGAGTGGTGCTCCATGACGGTCGTCACGACGCGGTCGCCGGGGCGAAGCGTGCTCTTGGCCCACGCGTAGAAGACGAGGTTCACGGCCTCCGTCGCCCCGCGCGTGAAGATCGTCTCGCGCGGCGAGGCGCCCAGGAAGCGCGCGACCTTCGCGCGTGCGTCCTCGAAGGCCATCGTGGCTTCGGCGCCAAGCTCGTAGACGGCGCGGTGGACGTTCGAGTTCTGCTCCTCGTAGAACCGCGTGCACGCGTCGATCACGGCCTTGGGCCGCTGGCTCGTCGCGGCGCTGTCGAGGTAGACGACGGGCTTGCCGTGGAAGCGGCGCTTGAGGATCGGGAAGTCCTGCTTTGCGGCCTGCACGTCGAAGGTCATGCGTCCACCTCGTTCTTCATGGTCGTTGGGTCCATAATGATTTGCCGCCTTCCCGCTCCTCGCTTCGGATCTCGACGTGCACCCAGCCGTCCTGGAGGAAGGCCCGGTGCACGGCCAGCGGGTCGTAGGCCGGCGGGGAGAGCGCCTCCCCCGTGGCAAGGTCGAATTCGCTGCCGTGGGCGGGGCACGTGACGGTGCCCGCCCGCAGCCAGCCGCCGGCGAGGTCCACCTCGGCGTGCGTGCAGATGCGGTCGACCGCCCGCAGGGTCCCTTCCACGTTGGCAACGAGCACCGGACGGCCGTCCACGAGGACGCCCCGCATCGTTCCGGGGGGCAGCTCCTCGATCGGACAGACGCGCGCGACGCCGGCGGTCCTTCCCGTCATCCGCCCACCAGCCGGCGGTCGATGGCCAGGCCGGCGGCTTCGCGCCAGGGCGTCCAGGCGACGCGCTCAAGCGTCGGATCGAGGAAACCGCGCACGATGGCGCGCGCGGCGGCCGCCCGGTCGAGCCCGCGGCTTTGGAGGTAGAACACCTGCTCGTCGTCGATCTTGGCGACGGCGGCCGCGTGCTTGGCCCGCCGCACGTTCTTGCTCTCGATCTCAAGCGACGGGATGGCGATGCAGCGCGATTCGCGGGAAAGGAGCATGGCGTACTGCCCGAGGTAGGAGTCGCTCTCGTCGGCCGCGTTCTCGATCGTGATGAGCCCCTTGAGGTAGGAGCGCGAGCGGCCGGCGTGCGCGCCCTTCGAGAGGTGATGGCTTGTCGTCTCGGCGGCCCGGTGGACGATCTGGACGGTGGAATCGACGCGCTGCTCGCCGGAGCCGAAGGCAAGCTCGCGCCCCTCGAAGGAGGATCCTCGTCCGTCGAGGTGCGCAAGGAGCCGGTCCTTGGCGAGGCTCCCGCCGACGTTGACGCTTGCGTACGACACGCGCGCATGAGCCGAAAGCGAAACGTCGCGTCCCGCGAGCGTCGTGGCGTCCAGCGCGCCGGTCTGCAGCGTGGAGAGATTAAGCGAGGCGCCCTCGCCCACGTGCGCCTCCAGCGACGCGGCGAGCACGGACCCGGTGCCCGGGGCAAGCTCGACGGCGACGGACGCGCGCGCGCCCCGGCCCAGGGAGAGCACGACGCGGGCGAACACGGCGCCGCCGGCGGGCGCCAGGCGGACGAGCAGCGGCTGGTCGACGGCGAGGCCGTCGGGCACGTGGACGACGACGCCGTTTTGCGCCATGGCGCGGGCGAGCGACCCCGTCTTGTCGCTCTGCTGCGACCGAAGCGGGGCGGACAGAAGGGCTTCGGCCAGGTCCGGTCGCGACGAGACGGCCTGCGAAAGAGGAAGGAAGACGAGGCCGTGGTCGGCCATGCAGGCGTTGCTCACGCGCTCGCGGTCGGCAAGCTCGTAGGAGCCGCCGGCTCCCTCCGGCGGCGTGCCGCGCGGCGGGTCGGCCGCGAGGACGCGCGGGGGCGCCGCGGCCAGGTCGCGCGGGCGCTCGACGTAGCGGGTGAACAGCGGGTGCGTCTCGAACTCGAGCGCGCGATAGCTCGCAAACGCCCGCTCGCGGTAGGAGGAGAGCCACGCGGGTTCGCGCGCCTTGCGCGACATCTCGCCGAGAAGCTCGGCGGTCGCCGTCGGGTACATCTCGGCCATGTGTGTCCCCTAGCCGACCGCGCCTTCCATCTCAAGCTGGATGAGGCGGTTGAACTCGACGGCGTACTCCATGGGAAGCTGCTTCACGAAGATCTCGAGGAAGCCGCGAACGATGAGGTTCATGGCCTCGTTCTCGGTGAGGCCGCGGCTCATGAGGTAGAAAAGCTCGCCCTCGCCGATGCGCCCCACGGTCGCCTCGTGCGTGATCGTGGCGTCCTCCTCGTCGATCTCGATGTAGGGGTAGGTGTCGCTTCGGCTGTCCTTGTCGAGCATGAGGGCGTCGCAACGCACGCTCGACTTCACGCCCGTCGCGCCCTTGGCGACCTTGAGAAGGCCCCGGTACGTGGAACGCCCCGAGTCCTTGCTGATGGATTTGGAGACGATCCGGCTTGTCGTGTTGGGCGCAAGGTGCACGGCCTTGGCGCCCGTGTCCTGGTGCTGCCCGCGTCCGGCGAAGGCGACCGAGACGATCTCGGCGGAGGCGCCCTCGCCCGTAAGGTACACGGAAGGGTACTTCATGGTGAGGCGCGAGCCGATGTTGGCGTCCAGCCACTCGACCTTCGCGTTGCGGGCCGCGTGCGCGCGTTTCGTCACGAGGTTGTACACGTCGCTCGACCAGTTCTGGAGCGTCGTGTAGCGCACGGTCGCGTCCTCCTCGGCGAAGACCTCGACGACGGCGCTGTGCAGCGAGTCCGTCGAGTACACGGGCGCCGTGCAACCCTCGATGTAGTGGACCTTGCTTCCCTTGTCGGCGACGATGAGCGTGCGCTCGAACTGGCCGATGTTGGCCGCGTTGATGCGGAAGTACGCCTGGAGCGGCATGTCGACCTCGACGCCCGGGGGCACGTACACGAACGAGCCGCCGGACCACACCGCGCTGTTGAGCGCGGCGAACTTGTTGTCCTCCGGCGGGATCGCCTTGGCGAAGTACTTCTTGAAGATGTCCGGATGGTCCCGCAGGCCCTCCTCGGGCCCCGCGAAGATGACTCCCTTCTTCGCCAGATCCTCGCGGATCTTGTGGTACACGTTCTCCGACTCGTACTGCGCGCCCACGCCTGCGAGGAACTTTCGCTCGGCCTCGGGGATGCCCAGCCGGTCGAAGGTCTTCTTGATCTGTTCCGGGACCTCCTCCCACGTCTTGGCCGACTTCTTCTCGCTGGGCCGCGCGTAGTACTGGATGTTCTGGAAGTCGATGTGGTCGAGGTCGCCGCCCCACCGCGGCATCGGCCGCTTCAGAAAGTGGCGGTAGGACTTCAGGCGAAAGTCGGTCATCCACGACGGCTCGTTCTTGAGCTCGCTGATCTTGCGGACGATGTCCTCGCTGAGGCCACGGGGGACCGAATACACGTATTCGGTCGTCGGGTCCTTGAAGTCGTACTTGGCCGTGTCGACCTCGATGCGGTTGGCGGCCATTACGCCGGCACCCCCGGCTTCACCCAATCGTAGCCCTTCTCCTCGAGCGCAAGCGCGAGCTCCGCGCCGCCGCTTCGAACGATGCGGCCGTCCACGAGGACGTGCACGAACTGCGGGCGGATGTACTTGAGCAGGCGCTGGTAGTGCGTGATGAGAAGCACGCCCATCTCCTTCGTCTGCAGGTGGATCTCGTTGATCGCGTTGGCGACGGCCTTCAAGGCGTCGATGTCGAGGCCCGAGTCCGTCTCGTCGAGGACGGCAAAGCGAGGCCGCAGCGTGGCAAGCTGGAGGATCTCGGCGCGCTTCTTCTCGCCGCCCGAGAAGCCCTCGTTGAGGTTGCGCGCGAGGAACGCGTTGTCCATCCCGAGGAGCTGGAGGTTGGCCGTGAGGGACTTTCGGAATTCCGGCACGGAGGCGGGCTTGTCGGCGTGGATCGCGTTGTACGACGTGCGAAGGAAGTTCGCAAAGCCGACGCCGGGCACCTCGATTGGGTACTGGAACCCGAGGAAGAGGCCTTTCTTTGCCCGCTTGTCCGGCGAGAGGCCCGCGAGGCTCTCCCCGTCGAGCAAGATCTCGCCGCCCAGAAGCTCGTACTTCGGGTGGCCCAGCAAGGCGTAGGAAAGGGTGCTCTTGCCCGAGCCGTTGGGTCCCATGATGGCGTGGATCTCGCCCGACCGCACGGTGAGATCGACGCCTTTGAGGATCTCCCGGCCGTCGACGGCCACGCGGAGATTCTTGATTTCGAGCGCGTGGGACATTTATATACTCCCAGTTTCAGCCTGCGTGATGCTATAACCGCGTTATAATACTTGTCCCTTATGTGATTATTTAAACGCCGCGGTCCCGTCGGCTCGCCCAAAGCGTTAAGCGCAGGGCCCTCTGCTCTTGCCCTTGATGGTCGAGAAGGAAACCGTGATCGAGGCGCTCAAAGGCTGCTACGATCCGGAGATCCCGGTCAACATGGTGGACTTGGGCCTCGTGTACGATCTGGCGATCGAGGGGGACAAGGTCAAGATCAAGA
This sequence comes from Candidatus Thermoplasmatota archaeon, assembly GCA_035541015.1. Taxonomy (NCBI): domain Archaea; kingdom Methanobacteriati; phylum Thermoplasmatota; species Thermoplasmatota archaeon. The sequence continues at coordinate 354 of DATLFM010000043.1, read as the reverse complement.
TGACGCTCACGAGCGTCGCCTGCCCGGCCGCCGGCTTGTTCCAGCAGCAAGTCGAGAACGCCGTCCTCTCGGTGCCCGGCGTAAAGCAAGCGGAGGTCGAGATCGTGCACGACCCGCCGTGGGACCCCTCGAAGATCACCGAGGTCGGCAAGTCCGAGCTCATGATCCTCGGGTTCAACATTCCGACCTACGGCTAGCCAACGTTAAGCCGCTGGCCGGGCTTTCCCGCCCCCGTGGCTCCCACCGTCTCCCTCTGGCTCTCCGAGCCCCACGTTCCCCGGCCCCCTGCGCAGGGTGACCTCTCCGCCACGGTCGCCGTCGTCGGCGGCGGCATGACGGGCGCGAGCCTCGCGT
>DATLFM010000042.1 GCA_035541015.1 Candidatus Thermoplasmatota archaeon | reverse complement strand
CGGCGCAAGCTGCAGAAGTTCCTTTGGCAACAACGTTCCAACCCCCGACGCCTCCCTCGGTCTTGATGCCCCGGTATTTGCAACTTTGGGGTTGACGGCTTTAAAGCTCAAAACGGGCATGGCCCCCCATGCGTTCGCGCGTCGCCCTGCTCGCCCCCCTCGTGCTCGTCCTGGCCGGCTGCGCGGCGCAGGAGCCCGTTCACCCCGACCTCTCGCGCGCACCCGCGGGAACGCCCGGCAAGCCGCTCGTGGCGTACATGAGCGAGGGCACGCACGGACGCGGAAGCGGCGTGTACCTGTACGTGAACGCGAGCGATCCGGGTCCCGCGCCGGCTACGTGCGTGGCCTACCGCGCGAACGCAACGAAGACGGGCTACACCTGCCGCGTCGACGGACCCACGCCGTACGTGGGCGACCGCGGGACCGTGCCGTGGACGATTCGCGCCTTCTGGGACGACTACGCGCCCGGCGCCACCTCCGTCTTCGCCTACGACGCCCAGAACCGGCCCGTGGCGTGGTGGCGCGGAGCGACGGAGACGTGGGCGGGCTACATCACGGAATGACCGCTGCACGCGCCGCATCGCCAAAAACTAGATAAGCGCGCAGTCCGACCCGGCGGCCGGGACCATGCAGCCTCGAAGCTTCGCCCTCGCGCTTGCCCTCGCCATGGGCCTCGCCTCCGTCCTCGCCCTTTCGATCCCGTCGTCGGAGGAGGCGCAATTCCACGGCTACGAGGAAGTCGCCCCGCCCGCGCGCCCGGTCATCGAGGCGGCCGACGACACGCTCTTCGAGCAGCGCTACGCGCCCCACCCCGCCGCAATCCTGATGCCGGTCACCTTCGAGGGGGACTTCGAGGTGGCGCGCGACTACGCCTTCCTCGAAATCTTCCTGCAATACGACGGCATCCTCGTCGCCGGCCGAGCGTTCCAATTCCGCGTCACCGACCCGAACGGCCAGACGGTCGTGGACTTCGACGCCTCGGGCGCCACGGCGATGGGCGACAGCGGCATGTGGGCCGTCCACGCGCTTCGCAACCCGCCGCTTGGAACCTACGCCGTCGAGGTCACGATCTCGGCCCCCGTCACGGTCGCCCTCAAGGCAAAGGGCGTCACGGGAATCGCGGCCGACTTCGCGCTCGAAGACGCGCTGAGCAAGGGCACCTTCGAAATGGCCAAGCAGCGTGGGAAGGTCGTCCTCGTCGACCTGTTTGCGACCTGGTGCGGCCCTTGCAAGGAGAGCATGCCCATGCTCGCGTCGCTGTACGGCGACTACGCGCGCGCCGACTTCGAGATCGTAAGCGTGGACGTCGACACGGAGGAGACGCAGGACGACGTGCGCGCGTTCATGGAGCAAAACGGCGGCACGTGGTACGCGGGCCTCGACGACGGCGCCCCGTGGCGCGGGACGGTCTACCGCTCGTACGGCAACGGCGGCGGCGTGCCAACGCTCGTCCTCATCGACCCGCACGGCGTCCTCTACTTCCGCCACTCGGGATCCGACATCACGGCCGCGGAGCTTCGCGCGCTCGTCGACGAAGGGCTCGCGCGCAGGTGAGCCGGCTCGGGTGCGATTTACTGCGCATATGCGCAGTAAAAGAGCTCGGCGCCCCGCGCGACCCGCTGGCCGGCCACGCCTCACCGCCCCACCGTCATCCGGTTGAGCACGTCGAAGGCCTTCACCATGTCCGTCTCCTCGATGACGAACATGGTGTCCTTGTAGCAGGAGATGACCTCGAGGAAGTTGATGCCGCGCGAGGCAAGCGCGGAGGAGAGGTAGGCGAGGATGCCGGGGACCTCCTCGATCACGTCGGGCGAGGTGACGACGAGCTCGACGAGGCCGTTCTCGCGCTTGATGAGGTCCTGCTTCCCGACGATGCCTTCGATCTCGTCGGCGATGGCGCCGTCGGTGATGAGCGTGACGGATTCGCTGCCCTGGATGACGTGCAGCGCGAAGCTGCGGCCGCGCAGGGCGTTCATCGTCTTCTCGAGCTTGGCGAAGATCTCCCAGTCGGGCCGCGCGGTGATGATGCTCACCTTCGTGCGCATCTCGATCTTGCTTCGCCGCAGCACGCGCAGGATCTGCTCCTCGTTGATCTTCTCGGACGGGTCGAGCTCGTAGCGGCGGCAGGCGACGAGCGCGGCCTCCTCGCTCTGGATGCCCGTGTCGTCCATGATGAGGCGCGCAAGCGCGGAGAGGTTGATCACGCGAAGCTTCATGCAGTCCTTGACCGACGGGTGGCCGTCGATCCAGTCGCGCACGAGCTTGGCCGCGGAATGCTCGACCTGGCGCCGCGGCACGTCAGACGACCTCCAGAAGGTCCACCCGAAGCACGGGAAGCGATGGCCGGTCACGTATGTCTAATTTTCGACGCTTGCGCCCGATCCCGACCCCTTCTCGCCGTCCCCTTGATAAGCAGCGCTTATGAATCTTATGTAGTCCATGAACCGAAAAGCGGTCGTTGGAATCGCCGGCGCCACGGGGTACACGGGAAGCGAGCTCCTGCGGCTCCTCCTTGCCCACCCGAGCGTCGAGATCGGCGCGGTCACGAGCAACAGCAGCGCCGGCAAGGCCGTCGCGCAGGAGCTTCCGGCCTTCGCCGGACGCACGAGCCTCCGGTTTTCTCCCACCGCGCCCGAGTCGTTTGCGTCCTGCGACGTCGTCGTCTCGTGCCTTCCCCACGGCGCAAGCGGCGAAACCATCGCCAAGATCCACGCCGCCTACCCTGCCATCCGCTTCGTGGACGTCTCCGCCGACTTCCGGTTGGACGCCTCCGCGTACAAGACGTGGTACGGCCACGACCACCCCGCGCCCGCGCTCCTGCCGCACGCCGTCTACGGTCTCCCGGAGTTCGCGGCCGAAGCCATCGCCAAGGCGAAGATCGTGGCCAACCCCGGCTGCTACCCGACGGGGGCGCTCCTCGCGCTCGTCCCGCTGGCGCGCCTTGGCCTCGTGCGCGGCCCCTTCGTCGTGGATTCGAAAAGCGGCACGAGCGGGGCCGGCAAGGAGCCCTCGAAGGGCACGCACTTCGTCGAGGTCAACGAGTCGTTGCATCCTTACAACGTGGGCCGGCACCGGCACGCCCCCGAGATCGAGGCTCGCCTCAGCCTCTTTGCCGGATCGCCGGCCCGCGTGGCCTTCACGCCACACCTTGTTCCCATGAACCGCGGCATCCTCACGACCGCGTACGCGACCCCCGCGCCGGGCGTCACGGCCGAGGAGCTGCGCGCGGCCTACGACAAGTCCTACGCGGACTCGCCGTTTGTCGTGCGCGTCGACGAGGTGGACGTGAAGAACGTGCGCGCGAGCAACGCCGCGCACGTGAACGCGTGGCTCTCGGGCGGCTTTGCCGTGGCGGCAAGCGCCATCGACAACCTCGTGAAGGGCGCAAGCGGCCAGGCCGTGCAGAACCTGAACCTCATGCTCGGATTGCCCGAGGCGACCGGCCTTCCCACGATCGGGGTGACGCCGTGACGGCAAAGCCCCAGATCCTCCCGGGCGGCATCGAGGACGTCCCCGGATTCCGCGCGATCGGCGTCCACGCGGGCCTTCGGAAGGCGCGGAAGGACATGGCGCTCATCGCGAGCGAGCCGGAGGCCTCGGCCGCCGGCGTGTTCACGACGAACAAGGTGAAGGCCGCGCCGCTTCTCGTGACGCGCTCGCACCTGCGCTCCGGCCGCGCCAAGGCCGTCGTCGTCAACAGCGCCTGCGCCAACGCGTGCACGGGCGAACAGGGCCTCTCCGACGCGCGCGAGATGACGCGGCTCGTGGGCGCGCACCTCGGGGTTCCCGCCTCGCGGGTGCTCGTCGCGAGCACGGGCGTCATCGGCAAGCGCCTGCCCATGGAGAAGGTGCGCCGCGGCGTGAAGAGCCTCGCCAAGAACCTCGACAAGGCCGCGCCGGGCAACGCGAGCGCCCGGGAGGCCATCCTCACGACGGACACGAAGGCGAAGTCCGTCCTCGTGCGCTTTGCGGCCGGCGGCCGCACGTGCGTCGTGGGCGGCATCGCCAAGGGAAGCGGCATGATCCACCCCAACATGGCGACGATGCTCGCGTTCCTCGGAACGGACGCGGCCGTGGCGCCCGCGGATCTCAAGGCGGCCCTCAAGCGCGCCGTCGACGCGACCTTCAACATGATCACGGTGGACGGCGACTCGAGCACGAACGACATGGTGCTGCTTCTTGCCAACGGCGCTACGGCCTCGCGGCCGCTTGCGCCCGGCACGGCCGACTTTGCGGCGTTTGAAGAGGCGCTTTCGCTCGCTTGCCGCGAGCTTGCCAAGCAGATCGCGCGAGACGGCGAAGGGGCCACGACGCTCGTCGAGGTCTCCGTGTCGGGCGCGCGCTCGCCCTCCGACGCGCGCCGCGCGGCCAAGGCGATCGCGGCCAGCAACCTCGTGAAGGCCGCCGTCTACGGGCGCGACCCGAACTGGGGGCGCATCCTTTGCGCGATCGGCTACTCGGGCGCGCGCATGGATCCCGCCAAGGTCGACCTCGTGCTGAAGAACGGAGTCGGCGCCGTGAAGATCGTCGAGCGCGGCGTGGGCCGCAAGATCCACAAGACGTCGCTTTTGCGCCAGATCCTGGCAAGCGAGCACGTCCAGATCCGCGCCGACCTCCACGACGGCGACGCGCAGGCCACCGCGTGGGGATGCGACCTCACCTACGACTACGTGAAGATCAACGCGCACTACACGACCTAGGGGGAAGGGGATTGGCAGCGACGCTTCTGCAGGAACCGGGGTTGGAGCGGTACCGGGGACAGTTCGTGGTTCTGAAGTTCGGAGGCCACGCCACGGCGCTGGACGCTTTCGCGCGCGATCTTGCCCGGCTGTCGGCTGCCGGCGCGCTTCCGGTCGTCGTGCACGGCGGCGGTCCCCAGATCGACGAGATGGCCAAGCGCCTGGGGCTCTCCTCCCGCTTCGAGGGCGGGCTTCGCGTGACCGACGAGGCCATGCTCGAGGTCGTGCAGATGGTGCTCGCACGCGTGGGCACGTCCATCGTGTCGGCGCTCGAGCGCGCCGGCGTCGAGGCCCTCTCGCTCTCGGGCCAGGACGCGCGCGCGCTCACGGCGACGCGCAAGACGCAGCCGGACCTCGGCCTCGTGGGGACCGACGTGCGCGTGAACGCCGTGCCGCTTGCGCTCCTTGCCGAGAACGGCATCGTGCCCGTCGTGGCCCCCGTCGCAAGCGACGGCCGGGGGGGCGCCCTCAACGTGAACGCCGACGAGGCCGCCGGCGCGATCGCCGGGGGCCTTTCCGCCGCCGCGCTGCTGCTTCTCTCGAACGTGGAGGGCGTGCTCGTCGACGGCAAGCCTCAGGCGAGCCTCCCGCCGTCGAGGGCCCGCGCGCTTCTGTCGGACGGGCGCGCGACCGCGGGCATGATCCCCAAGATCGAAAGCGCGCTTGCCGCCGCCGAGCAGGGCGTCGAGCTCGTCCGCATCGGCAGCCTCGCGGAACCGGGCGCTCCGGGCGCCACGCTGGAGGCGCTCCTGTCGCCCGCGTCCCAGGCCGGCACGCGCGTCGGGGGTGCCTGACGTGCGCATGCAGCGTCAGATCACCTTCGACTACCGGCACTTCTGGGACCAGGTCATGGTTCCCAACTACGCGACGCCGGCCGTCACGCTTGCCCGCGGCTTGGGCTGCGAGGTGTGGGACACGGAGGGGAAGCGGTACCTCGATTTCATCGGCGGGCTTGCCGTCCTTTCGCTGGGCCACGCGCACCCGCGGCTCACGCAGGCCATCGCCAAGCAGGCCGCGCTCCTGGGCCACGTGAGCAACCTCTACGGGAACCTGCCCGCGCTGCGCCTGGCCGGCCGGCTCACGGCGCTGTCGGGCCTCGACCGGGCGCTCTTCCTCAACAGCGGGGCCGAGGCCAACGAGGCGGCCATCAAGCTCGCCCGGAAGTGGGGCACGGGCCGCGGCGTCATCGGCGGCGAGATCGTGGCCGCCGAGAACGGCTTCCACGGCCGCACGCTCGGGGCGCTTGCCGCCACCGGCCAGCCGAAGTACCATCGCAACTTCGAGCCCCTGCCGCCGGGCTTCCGCCACGTTCCGTACAACGACCTCCACGCGCTCGAGGCCGCGCTTACGCCGCGCACGGTCGCGGTCATGCTGGAGCCCATCCAGGGCGAAGGCGGCGTCGTTCCCGCCGACGTGGAGTACCTGAAGGCCGTGCGCGAGCTGTGCACGGAGAAGAACGTCCTCCTCATCCTCGACGAGGTGCAGACGGGCGTCGGACGCACGGGCGCCATGTTCGCCTTCGAGAAGTACGGCGTGAAGCCGGACATCCTCACGCTTGCCAAGGGCCTCGGCGGGGGCTTCCCCATCGCGGCGCTTTTGGCCCGCGAGCCCGTCGCCCGCGCGTTTGCGCCGGGCGACCACGGGTGCACCTTCGGCGGGAATCCGCTTGCCGCGGCCGCCGCCCTTGCCGTTCTCGACGCGCTCGAGGAGGAGTCGCTTCTTGCAAACGCGGCCGAGCGCGGTCGCGAGCTTGCCCGCGCCATCCACCAGAAGTGCGCAAAGCACGTCGACGAGGTGCGGGGCGAGGGCCTGCTTCTCGGGGTCGTGCTGAAGTCCCCCGTCGCGCGCAAGGCGAAGGAGGAGGCCGAGAAGCGGGGTCTTCTCGTGAACGCCGTGGGCGACCAGGTGATCCGCCTTGCGCCGCCACTCATCCTCTCCGCCGCGCAGGTGGAGGAGGGCGTTTCCATTCTCAAGGACGCATTGGGAGCCGCAAAGCCATGAAGGCCCGGACGAACGGAACGAAGAGGATTGTGCTCGCCTACAGCGGGGGCCTCGACACGTCGGTCGCCATCCGCTGGCTCCAGGAGACGAAGGGCTACGAGGTCGTGACGCTCACGATCGATCTCGGGCAGCCGCTCGACGGACTGCAGGACGCGCTCACGCGCGCGCAGGCGATCGGCGCCGTGAAGACGGAGGTCGTCGACGCCAAGGCCGAGTTTGCCAACGACTACCTCGCGCCGGCGCTCAAGGCAAACCTCCTCTACCAGGGCGTGTACCCCCTTGCCACGGCCCTCGGCCGGCCGCTCATCGCCAAGCACCTCGTGCAGGTGGCAAACGCCGTCGGCGCCGAGGCGATCGCCCACGGCTGCACGGCCAAGGGCAACGACCAGGTGCGCTTCGACGTCGCCACGAAGACGCTCGATCCCACGCTGGAAGTCGTGGCGCCCATGCGCGAGTGGCTCTACACGCGCGAGGAAGCCGTCGCGTGGGCCCGCGAGCGCAACGTGCCGCTGCCCGACATCAGCCGCAAGAAGACCTACAGCACGGACGAGAACCTCTGGGGGCGAAGCGTCGAGAGCGGCGACATCGAGGACATCTCCCTTCCCGCCAACGAGGCGGCCTTCCTCTGGACGGCCGATCCCCGCACGGCGCCCAACGAGCCAGAGCGCGTCACGATCGGGTTCGAGAAAGGCCTTCCGGTCTCGCTGAACGGCGCGAAGCTGCCGTTTGTCGAGATCATCCAGAAGCTCCACGCCCTCGCCGGCCGGCACGGCGTCGGGCGCATCGACCACGTCGAAGACCGGCTCGTGGGCATCAAGAGCCACGAGATCTACGAGGCCCCCGCCGCGGCCGTCCTCCTGAAGGCCCACCGCGACCTCGAGGCCGTGACGCTCACGAAGGACGTGCTCCTGTTCAAGCCGCAGCTCGAGCAGAAGCTCGCCGAGCTCACGTACAACGGACACTGGTTCTCGCCCCTGGCCGATGCGCTTCGCGCCTTCGTGGACGCCACGCAGGAGACCGTGACGGGCGAGGTGACGCTCTCCCTGTACAAGGGGAACGTCACGAGCGCGGGCCGCGCGAGCCCCTACTCGCTGTACAAGACGGACCTTGCCACCTACGGCCGAGGCGACGCGTTCAACCACGCCGCCGCGACGGGCTTCATCGAGCTGTGGGGATTGCCCCTTCAGGTGGCGGCGGCCGTCAAGCAGAAAGCGGCGAAGACCCTTCCCGAGTCCGCGCATGAAGAAGGCCTGGTCCGGAAGGTTCGCCGGTAGGACCGCGCGCGAGGTGGAGGAGTTCACGAGCTCCTTCCCGCTCGACGGCGCGCTCCTTCCCTACGACGTGCTGGGCAGCCTCGCCCACGCGCGCATGCTCGTCCGCGCCCGGCTGCTCGCGCCGTCGGACGCGCGCGCCATCGAGCGGGGGCTCCGGGAGATCCACCGGGCCTCGCAGCGCGGCGAGCTTTCCCTCGATCCGGCGGACGAGGACGTGCACATGGGCGTGGAGCGCCTGCTCGTGAAGCTCGTGGGCGAGCCCGGCAAGCGTCTGCACACCGCGCGCTCGCGCAACGACCAGGTCGCGACCGACCTTCGCCTCTGGGCCAGGGAAGCCGCGCTTTCCGCGGCCGACGACGCCCTTGCCCTCCACGACGTCCTCGCGCGCCTGGGCCGCCGCCACGCCGACCGCGCGCTCCCGGGCTACACGCACCTCCAGCGGGCGCAACCGGTCACGCTCGGGCACCACTTGCTCGCGCACGCGGCGCGCCTTCGGCGCGACGTCGCGCGCTTTGTCGCCGTCTTCGACGCGTGCAACCGGAGCCCGCTTGGCGCGGGGGCGCTCGCCGGGACGAGCCTTCCCATCGACCGCGCCTACGCGGCTCGGCTCCTGGGCTTCGACGGGCTCGTCGAGAACTCGCTGGACGCCGTATCGGATCGCGACTTCCTGGCCGGCCTCTGCTACGCAAGCGCGCTCCATGCGACCCACCTTTCCTCGCTCGCCGAGGAGATCGTCCTTTGGACGAGCGCCGAGTTCGCGTTCCTCGAGCTCTCCGACGAGGTCGCCACCGGATCGAGCCTCATGCCCCAGAAGAAGAACCCCGACGTCGCCGAGCTTGCGCGCGCGAAGGCGGCTCTGGCCACGGGCGACCTCGCGGCCGTCCTCTCCGTCCTAAAGGCCCTTCCGCTTGCGTACAATCGCGACCTCCAGGCGATGAAGGAGCCGGTCTTCCGAAGCGTGGCCGACACCCGCGCGACCGCCCGCGTCCTTGCCACGGCGCTCTCCTCCTGCCGCTTCGACGTCGGCCGCATGCGCCAGGCGGCGGAGGACCCCCTGCTTGCGGCGACGGACCTCGCCGAGGAGCTCGTGCGCGCGGGCGTTCCCTTCCGCGAGGCACACGAAACCGTCGGGCGCCTGGTCCGCCTTTGCGTCGACTCGGCCCGGTCGCCCCGCGACCTGCCGAAGGCGGAGCTTCGGCGGCTCCATCCCGCATTGACCCCCGCGCTTGTGGCCTCGCTGGACGCCGCCGCGCTCATCCGGCGTCACCGCAGCTTCGGTGGGCCCGGAACGACCCGGCGCGGGCTCGCCGCCGCGCGGGCCGGACGGGCCGCGCTTGCGAGCGACGTGCGCCGCCGATGGGCGAAGGTCGCTTCCGCGCGACGGCGCCTGCTGGGCAAACCTTAAGGGACGCCGAGCGCTGGCCCTCAAACGAACATCATGCGGCTTGCGCTCGTGGCGGTCTGCGCGCTCTTGGTTTCCGGTTGCCTGGGAGGAAAGCCGCCGGGAGGCGGCGGCCCCGACGGCCCCTCGGACGGCCGCGTGCAACCGATGCCCGCCGGCGACTACCGAGCCGTCCTCGAGACGTCACTTGGCAACTTCACGATCGAGCTTTGGGAAGACCGGGCGCCGCTTGCCGTGGCGAACTTCCTCCAGTACGCCGAGGACGGCCACTACACGAGCACCGTCTTCCACCGCATCGTCCGCGGCTTTGTCGTCCAGGGCGGGGGCTTTGCGGCCCCCTTCCGTGGGAACGCGATGCCCAAGCCCACGCACGGGCCCATCCCGCTGGAGATCCCCTCCGGCAACGCCCACGAGATCGGCACGGTCGGGATGGCCCGCACGAACGATCCCGACAGCGGAACGAGCCAATGGTTCGTGAACACTGCGCGCAACTCCGGGCTCGACGCCGGGTACACGGTCTTCGGCCGCGTGGTCGAAGGGATGGAGACGGTGCAGCGGATCGAGAGCGTGGCCGTGGATCCCGAGACCGAGGCTCCGCTCGAGGACGTCGTGATCCGCCGCGTGCTCGTTCAGGTCCCCTCGGGCGCCGGCGCGCCGCAGCTTCTGGCGTACGCGCCCTCGTACGGGGTGGCGCGCGGCGGCAACCTGACGATCCCGTTGTTCCTCAAGAACGTGGGTCCCACCCGCATGACGGCGCAGCTCTCCGCGACGGCGCCCGCGGGCGCAACGGTCGAGTTTCCCGTCCCCGCGCGTCCGCTCTCGGCCGGGCAGGCGCAGGTCGTGATCGCTTCCGTCCAGGCCGGCCCGGGATTCGAGGGGGGAACCGTCGAGTTCCGTGCGGCGTCGGGAGACCGATCGTCCGCGACGTCGGTGCCGGTTGCCGCGCTCAACGTCTCGGGCCCCGCCGCCGGCGCGGAGCGCCCGTACGTTTCCGTGCACTATCTCGGGCTGTACGACAACGGGGTCGTCTTCGACACCACGGCGACCGGCTTGGCGCAGCGCGGCTTCCCGGTCGCAAGCCGCTTCCAGGAGCACGCGGACCCGCTTCGGGTGTACGTCGGCGACGGGCGCTCCCCGAACGCCCAGTACACGAACGTCATCCCGGGCTTTGCCAACGGCGCGGTCGGGCTGCGGCAGGGCGAAACGCGGACCGTCCGCCTCACGCCCGAGGAAGGCTACCGCGACGGGAACTTCCGCGTCTTCGAGATCCGCGTGGCAAGCCTCGACGGCTGAAGTTCACGGCTGCGGCGGACGACGGCGGCGGGCAAGCTCCGCCTCCACGTCCGCGGGCCGGACGCCCAACGCCGCCATGGCCACGAGCGCGTGGTAGAAGAGGTCGGCGAACTCGCGGACGGCCGCGTCGCGGTCGCCCACCTTCGCGGCCATGACGACCTCCGCGGCCTCCTCCGCCACCTTCTTCAAGCGCAGGTTCTCGTCAGCGAGCAGCCGCGCCGTGTAGGACGCCTCGGGGCGCGCCTGGCGCCGGGACTCGATGGTGCGCCAGAGGGCGGCCAGAAACGGCGCGGTCGCCTCGCCCCGCACGGCGTTGTGGAAGCACGACGCCTGTCCCGTGTGGCAGGCGACGCCCGTCTGGTGAACCTGCGCCAGAAAGGCGTCGCCGTCGCAGTCGAGCACGAGCGCGTGCAGCCGCTGGACGTTCCCCGACTCCTCGCCCTTTCGCCACAGCCGCCCGCGCGAGCGCGACCAGTAGTGCATCTCGCCGGTCGCAAGCGTCCGGTCGAGCGCCTCTTGGTTCGTCCACGCGAGCATGAGCGTCTGGCCCGAGGTGGCGTCCTGCACGATCACCGGAAGGAGCCCCTGCACGCCCGACGCAAAGCGAGGCTCGGTCATGCAAGGCCCGCCTCCCGGACGGGGACGCCCGCCTCCGCGAGCGCGCGCTTCACGTCGCCGACCGTGAACTTCCCGTAGTGGAACACGCTTGCAGCCAGCGCCGCGTCGGCCTCGCCCTCGCGCAGCGCCTCCACCATGTGGCGGGGGTTCCCGGCGCCTCCCGAAGCGACGATCGGGACGCCCGCGGCGCGGGAGACGGCGCGCGTAAGCGCAAGGTCGTAGCCGTCCTCCGTTCCGTCGGCGTCCATGCTCGTGAGGAGGATCTCGCCCCCGCCAAGCTCCGCCGCGCGGCGCGCCCAGGCGACGGCGTCAAGGCCGGTGGGGCGCGTGCCGCCGTGGGTGTGCACGCTCCAGGCCGGCGACGAGCCCGCGTTGCCCTCCCGTTTCGCGTCGATCGCCACGACGACGCACTGCGCGCCGTACTCGCGGGACGCGTCCGTGATGAGCGCGGGATTGCGCACGGCGGCCGTGTTCATGGCGACCTTGTCGGCACCGGCGTTGAGCACGCGATGCACGTCTTCCATGGTCGCCACGCCGCCTCCCACCGTGAGGGGGACGAACAAGTTTTCGGCCGTCTGCCGAACGACGTCGAGGAGCGTGGCGCGCCCCTCCTGGCTCGCCGAGACGTCGAGGAAGACGATCTCGTCGGCGCCCTGGCGCTCGTAGGCGACGGCCATGGCCACCGGATCGCCGACCGCCTCAAGATCGCGGAAGCGCACGCCCTTCACGACGCGCCCGTCCTTCACGTCCAGGCAGGGAATCACGCGCTTGCGAAGCATCGGCTCAGCGCTTCCGGCGGCGCGCGCGGGTCGTCTCGACTTCGCCTTTCGTGCTAAGGACGCTCTCGCGCGGAGAGAGCGCCTGTGCAAGCGCAAGGCCCAGCGCCTTGAAGGCGGCCTCCGTCACGTGGTGGTCGTCGTGGCCGCGCAGGACGTCCACGTGCAGCGTGAGGCGCGCCTCGAACGCAAAGCTGCGGAAGAAGTGCGTGTAGAGGCGCTCGGGAAGCTCGCCGGCGAAGAACGGGCGGTCGACGACGTCGACGGCCACGCGCACGAGCGCGTCGTCCATGGGAACGTACGCAAACCCCGTCCGGCGGACGCGGTTCACGTCGATCTCGCCGCGCAGCGCTTGGCCAAGCGTGATGGCGACGTCCTCGATCGTGTGGTGCCGAAGGTCCCCGCGCGCCTCCACGGCAAGCCTGAAGCCGCCCCACGCGGCAAACGCCTCCAGCATGTGGGACAAGAAGGGATCGGGGACGCGCACGCGGGCCGGACCGGCGCCGCGGGCAAGCTCCACGCGGATCTGCGTCTCCTTGGTGCCGCGCACGACCTCCGTCATTCGGAGAGCTCCGCAAGCGCGCTCTTGAAGTCGATGCGTCCGGTGTAGAGGGCCATGCCGATGACCGCGCCTTCGACGCCGATCTCCTTGAGCATGAGAAGCTCGTCCACGCTGGAGATGCCACCGGCCACGAGCACGGGCGTCTTGTCCACGGCCTCCACGAGGCTCTTCACGAGCATCTCGTTGATGCCCGTGAGCTTGCCCTCGCTTGCGACGTCGGTGAAGAAAATGGCGCCAAGGCCCAGCTTGTCCACCTTGCGGACGTAGTCGGTGACGGCGATGCCCGTGCGCTCGGTCCATCCTTTGACGAGGATCTCGCCGCCGCGCGCGTCGATGGCGATCACGATGCGCTTGCCGTGCTTTGCGACCATGGCCTTCAGCCAGTCGTGGTCGAGGATGGCCTTCGTGCCCACGAGCACGCGCGAGGCGCCCGCGGCCAGAAGCTCCTCCACGCGCTCGGTCGAGCGCACGCCGCCGCCCACCTGCACGGGCACGCCGGCCAAGCGCACGATCTCGGAGACGACCCGCGCGTTGCTGCCCGTGCCAAAGGCCGCGTCGAGGTCGATGACGTGCAGCATGGAGGCGCCCGCGCGCACCCAGCGTTCGGCCTGCCCGTGGGCGTCGTCGATGGTGACCCGTGGCTGGTGAGGATCGCCGCCCACGAGCTGGACGAGGCGACCGTCCTTGAGGTCGATCGAAGGGATGAGCATCATGAGGATTCCCGCGCAAGCTCGAGGAAGTTCTCGATCATCCGTAGCCCCGTCCGCGAGCTCTTTTCCGGGTGGAATTGCACGCCGTACGCATTACGCTTTCGCACGGCCGCGCAGAACGTCGATCCGTACTCGGCCGTCGCGATCGTCACGTCCTCGCGCGGGACGGGCGCGAAGCTGTTCACAAAGTACACCTGCGGCGCCGGCGGAAGCTCCTCGAACAGCGGATCCTTGCGGACGGCAAGGTCGTTCCATCCGATCTGGGGAAGCCGGCGCGCGGGCAGGCGGCGGACGGGCCCCGCGAGCACGCCAAGGCCCGGCACGCCGGGCGACTCCTCGCTGTCGTCGAACAGAAGCTGCATGCCAAGGCAGATGCCAAGGAGAGGGCGGCCGGCCTCGATCCACGCGCGGAGGGGCTCGCGCGCGCGGGCGACCCGCGCCGCGGCCGGGCCGAAGGCGCCCACGCCCGGGAGGACCACGGCGTCGAAGCGGGAGAGATCGCCCGCCGGCGATGCGAACGCGACGCGCACGCCGGCGTTCTCGAGGGCCCTGCGCACGCTGTGGAGGTTGCCCACGCCGTAGTCGGCCAGGAGCACGCGCGTCATGCGAGATCCGCGAGCGTTCGTTCGACGGCCGACAGGAACCGCTCGCCCACGTCCCGCGGCGGCACGGTTGCGCGCACGAAGCCCGCCAGCGCGCCCGAGCGGAACCGGCGGACGGCGAAGCCCTGCGCGGCAAGCCCCTCGTCGAGACGGTCGGCGGGCACCGGCGGACGAAGGAGGAGGAAGTTCGTCTGGCTCGGGAAGACGGTGAACCCGAGCGCCGCGAGCCGTTCCGACAGGAACGCGCGCTCGCTGCGGACGCGGGCGACGACGCTTCGAAGGTACGTCGGATCGCGAAGCGACTCGACGGCGGCAAGCTCGCTGAACGCGTTGAGCTTGAAGGGCCCGCGGACCTTCTCGATCTCGCGCACGATCGAGGGGTGGCCGATCCCATAGCCGATCCGCAGCCCCGCGAGGCCGTGGGCCTTGGAGAACGTGCGAACGACGAGCACGTTTTCGCGCGCCATCGCCTCCTTCACGAGGCTGTCGCCGAGGAACTCCACGTAGGCCTCGTCGAGGACGACAAGGCCCGAAAGCGCGTCGAGGAGCCGTAGCACGGTCTCCCGCGGGAAGGCGTGGCCGGTGGGGTTGTTGGGCCGGCAGAGGATCGCGACCCTGGCGCCGCTTTCGGAGAACGCCGTCTCGTCGAGGGCAAACGACGGCGCGGGACCGAGCGGGACGTCGAGCGGCTCGGCGGCGTTGGCTCGCGCAAACACCGGGATCATCTCGAAGCTCGGTGGGTGCCACGCGACCTTCCCGCCCGGATCGGCAAACGCGCGGATGGTCGCGTCGAGCAGATCGTTGGACCCGTTGCCCGTCACGACGCACGCCGGATCCACTCCCTCCGCGTCGGCGACGGCCTGGCTAAGGTCGGACGACTGCAGCGAAGGGTAGCCCTGGAGATCGCGCGGGTCGACGCAGCGCAGCGCGCGCGCGATCGCCGGGTTCGGCTCGAAGAGGTTCGTGTTGGCGGAGAGATCAAACGGCAGGGACGTCTGCTCCTCGTAGGGAGAAAGCGCCCGCACGCTCGCACGAGCCGTCGCGCGCGGATCGCGCCTCATCCGACAAGCCTCGTCACGGGCACGACGAGGATGCCCTCGGCGCCCAGGGCCTTGAGGTCGTTCACGACGCGGTACAGCGCGGTCTCGTCCACGACCGCGTGCGCGGCGACCATGTCGTCGCGACTTCCGAGCTCCACGATCGTGGGGCCGCTGATGCCGGGCAGCACCTTCGCGACCTGCCGCACCTTGCGGCGGGGCACGTTGGCCATGACGTAACGCTTGCCGCGCGCGGCCACCACGCTTTGCAGCGCCCAGGCGAGCTCCCGCACCTGCCGGCCCAGGCGGCGGTCCCCGAGCGCCTCGCGGTTGGCGACGAGCCGCGCGGTCGATTCGAGCACCGTGGCGACGGGACGCAGACGGTTGATCGCAAGCGTGCTCCCCGTGGCCGTAAGATCCACCACGAGATCGGCCACGCCCACCTGCGGCGTGATCTCCGTCGCGCCGGAGACCTCGACCACGCGCACGCGCTTTCTTGCCTTGCGGAAGAACTGGGCGGTGAGGCGCGGGAAGCTCGTGGCCACGCGCGCGCCGGCGGGCACGTCGCGCAGCGAGCGCACGCGCGAGGACTCGGGCGCGGCGACCACGAGCTTGCAGTGGCCAAAGCCGAGGTCCAGAAGCTCGGTCGTCGCCTTGCCGCTCTCGCGAAGGATGTCAAAGCCCGTGACGCCCGCGTGCGCGACGCCGTCGTGCACGTACTCGGGGATGTCCTGCGCGCGCACGAACAGGAACGCGAACTGGCCGTTGAGCGCGGTCGCAAAGAGCCGCCGCTCGCCCACCGCGTCGTCCATGACGACGCCGGCCTGCGCAAAGGTCTCGAGCGTCTTCTCGGAGAGGCGGCCCTTGTTGGGAACGGCGATCTTGACCGCACCGGCCGGGGGCATCGAAACGCCATGCCCACGGCGGGCATAAAGGACTCGGCTCAGCCCCGCCGCACTTCCCGTCCCCATCCGGCCTTTCCGACGAAGCGGCCGTCCTCCACGACCTGCCGCCCGCGCGAGAAGACGTGCGTCGGGAAGACGGCCGAGAAGCCCTCGAAGGGGGACCAGCCGCACTTGCTCGAAAGCCTGCGCGCCTCGACGGTCGCCACGGTCTTCGGGTCGTACACGACAAGGTCCGCGTCGCGGCCCGGCTCGATCCGACCCTTGCGCGCAAGCCCGAACCGATCCGCCGGGCGCTCGCAGGCGGCGGCCACGAGCGACCGCAGCGGCAGGACCCCTGCGGCCACGCGCGCCATGAGAAGCGGCACCATGGTCTCCACGCCGGGCACGCCGGCTTCCACGCGCGACAGGACGCCGCGCTTCTCGGAGGGCAGGTGGGGCGCGTGGTCGCTCGCCAGGATGGCCTTCCCCGCCGACAGCGTGCGCCACAGGAAGGCGCGGTCCGTCGAGGGGCGAAGCGGAGGATTGCACTTGAGGCGCACGTCGCGCGCCAGGTCCTTCTCGGTGAGGAGGAGGTGGTGCGGCGTCACCTCGAAGCTCGCTCGGCTGGACACGAGGATGCGCGCGGCCGCCTGCGTCGTCACGTGCGCCACGTGCGCAAGCCCCGTTCGCACGAAGGGCAGAAGCCGACGCACGGCTTCGAGCTCGCAGCGGGCCGGGCGCAGGCGCGCGTGGGACTCGGGGCCGTCCACGACGACCCGGCGCGAAGCCTCCTCGATGCAGCCGGCGTCCTCGGCGTGGAACGACACGGGCACGCGGTTGCGCGTGGCATCGGCAAACAGATGGGAAAGGCTCTCCGGAGCGACGCGGAGCCCCCCCGTGGTGGGGCCAAGGTACGCCTTGTACGCGATGGGTCGCGAGCCAAGCGTAAGCGCCCCGTCCTCTCGCGGAGCGGCGTACAGCCCGAAGTCGACGGCCGCCTTGCGCCGCGCGATCGCAAGCTTCCGCGCGAAGGCGTGGCGGGTCACGACCGGCGGGTCCGTGTTGGGCATGTCAAGGACGGTCGTCACGCCGCCTTGCGCCGCCGCGCGCGTGCCCGAGGCGAAGTCCTCCTTGCGCGTGGCGCCCGGGTCGCGGAAGTGCACGTGCGCGTCGATGGCGCCCGGCAGGATCATGCCGTCGAGGAAGACGAGCTCCCGGTCGGCCGGGACGCTGCGGGCGCCCACGCGCACGATGCGGCCGTCGTCGATGCCGATCGTGACGGTCGAAAGCCGCCCGCCCACCCACGCGCGCCCGGTGATCGCAAGGTCCATGGCAAGGGCGGCAGGCGGTCGGAAACGATTATGCTTGCCCATCCCCTCCCGGCGGCGTGGCCGGCGAAGGGGCACCCCGCACCACGAGCCTCGCGGAGGTCCTGACGACCCACGCGAAGCTCGTCAACGCCGAGATCGAGCGCCTGCTCCTGGAGGCGGATCCCCGCCGACGCGGGTTTGGCGACGAGATGGCGCGCTACCTCCGCTTCGGCGGCGAGCGCATCCGCCCGAGCTTTGCCGTCTTTGCCCCCATGAAGCACGTCGTCGAGGCCGGGGGCAAGCGCGTCCGCCCCACGCTGTGCCTCCTTGCCTGCGAGGCCGTGGGCGGCCGCGTCGAGCGCGCGCTCCCCGTGGCCGTGGGCATCGAGTTCCTGCACGCCTTCACGCTTGTCCACGACGACGTCATGGACAACGCCCTCGTCCGCCGCACGAAGCCCACCGTGGGCGCCATCTGGGGCGACGCGGTGGCGATCACGGCCGGCGACGGCCTCTTCGCGCTTGCCCTCAAGGCCATGCTCCTTTCGAAGGACCGCGGCGTTCCGCTACCGACCGTCGTCCGCGTCGCCGGCATGGCCGTCGACACGAGCCTGCTTCTGGCGCAGGGCCAGATGATGGACCTCCTCTTCGCGCGCTCGGCGGATGTCTCCATCGACGAGTACATGGAGATGATCCGGCTCAAGACGGGCGTCCTTCTCGAGTTCAGCCTCCGCGCGGGGGCGCTTGTCGGCGGCGCCGACGACGCGCAGGTCGAGGCGCTTGCGCGCTTTGGCGCGCCCATCGGCATGGCGTTCCAGATCCGCGACGACGTGCTCGACGTGACGGCCGACGAGGCGAATCTCGGAAAGCCCGTCGGAGGCGACATCCGGGAGGGCAAGCGGACGCTCCTTGTCGCCCACGCCCTTGCGCACAGCCCCCGGCGCGACCGTCTCCTTGCGATCCTCGACCGCCGCGGCGAATGCACGGACGCCCAGGTCCAGGAGGCGATCGGCATCCTGCGCGACGCGGGCAGCATCGCCTACGCGCAAGGCGTCGCCCGCGACCTCCTGGCCGAGGCCAAGGAGGCGCTTGCCGAGGTGCCCAAAGGAAGCGGCACCCTCGAGCACCTCGCGCAGATCGCCGACTACATCATCGGGCGTGAACGCTAGGCTCTCGCCGGTCGCCCATCTGCAATACAACAAGCTTTATCCTTCCCGGCGTCGGGCGGGACCGTGATGCTCCAGAGGACGCTCCTTGCCGCCGCGTTGGCCGCCTTCGTGATGGTTCCCGTCGGGCACGCGTACGTTCCCGTCTCGTCGGACCTTGGCCCTGCCAAGGCGTACCCGTCCTGGCCGGTCCTCACGGCCGAGATGTCGGCGCTTGCCTCCGAGTTCAAGGACATCGCGCGCCTGCACTCGGCCGGCGTCTCCTCGAAGGGCATGGACCTCTGGTACATGGAGATCGCCGACTTCGAGAACCCGGATCGGATCCCGCTCTCCGCGCGCGAGGTCGTCTACATCGACGGCGGCACGCACGCCAACGAGTACATCGGAGTCATCTTCGTCATGCACGTGCTGCGCACCCTGCTACGCGGCTACGGATCGGACGAGACGGCCACGTGGATCGTCGAGAACCGCCACACGATCATCCTGCCGCTTGTCAACCCGGACGGTAGCGTGAACGGCGTGGGCCGCCTGAACGGCAACCTCGTCAACATCAATCGGAACTACCCCGTCGGCTGGGGCGACGTGAACGAGCTTCCCGTCGTCAACAACCCCGGCCCCCACCCGGCAAGCGAATCCGAGACGCGCGCGGTCATGGGCGTCTGGGAGCGTTACGACCCCGACTACGTCGCGAGCATCCACTGCTGCGGCAACCTCTGGCTCTACCCCTACGGCATGGAAGGCCGCGATCCCCACCCGGACGACCACGCCGTCTTCGAGCGCATCTGCGACGAGGTGCTCGCCGACGTGCGCGACTCCTGCGGCCCCATCTGGAGCACGATCTACCCCGCAAGCGGCACCACGACCGACACGGGCTACGAGCTGTTCGGGGCCAACTCGTGGGGCTTCGAGATGAGCGGCCGCGAGCGATCCGGCTTCGTCTGGGGCCCGCCCGTCTACACGACCCCCATCGAGGAGCTCGAGAAGGAATCCTGGCGCGCGATCTTCCACGCGTTCCTCAACGTCGAGAAGTACGGTGCGCACCCGGTCGCGGAGGTCGCCTCCGTCGCCAACGGCGCCCTCACGCTTGTCGTCCGCAACGACGGCTGGGGCAATCTCTCGCGCGGCGCGATCGAGGTCGTGGACCGCGCGGGCATGGTCCGCACGGCTCGCCTTCCTGCGCTTGCCGCAGGCGACGAGACGCGCGTGACGATCCAAGGCAGCTTCGGCGCAGGCGAGTTCCCGGTCCAGCTCTCGTACCAGAAGCGGCCGCTTGACGCGAAGATCGGCGTCACGAACCTCGCTCTGCTTGTGACGAGCACGGCTTCCGGCCTCTCGGCGAGCCTCGCCTCGGCCGCGGGCGGCCTTCCGCTTTCGCCCGCAAGCGTGTCCCCCGAGTCCGAGGGCGAACCCGCGAGCGCGAGCGTGCCCGGCTTCGAGGCGTTCGCGGCGCTTGCGGCCGTGGGCGTGGCCCTGCTTGCGGCGCGGCGGCGACGCCCGGGTTTTTAGGGTCATAAAACGCGGTTTACGCGTTCTGCCGAAGTGCCCTACGGCACCTCGGCAGGCTTAAATAACGCTCCCGGCATTGCGCGCCGGATGGCCCAAGCCGACGGCCGAGTGATCGCGTCCGCTCAGTCCACCCGGCTGCGCGTGGCGGAAAAGATCGCAGGAGAGATCACCCTCTCCCCCGAGCCGGGCGCCACCATCCGCAAGTGGCGCGAGACCTTTGGCCTTAGCCAAACGGACCTCGCCGCGCAGCTTGGCGTGGGCCCAAGCGTCGTCTCCGACTACGAGTCCGGCCGCCGGCGCAGCCCCGGCACCCACACGGTCCGCAAGCTCGTCGCCGCCCTTCTGTCGCACGACGAGCGGCGCGGCGGGCGCGTCGTCCGGAGCTTCCGCGTGGCCACCGAGGGCGCCGCCGACGACGCCATCCTCGACATCCGCGAGCTCTACGTGCCCGTTCCGACCGCCCGGCTGCTGGAGGCGACAGACGCCGAGGTCGTGCGCGCCGGCGAGTCGCTCGTGCGCGAGCTCAAAGGGTACACGGTCATCGATTCCATGAAGGCCATCACGGGCCTCACGAGCGCCGAATACCCGCGCATCTACGGGTGGTCGAGCGAGCGGGCGCTCATCTTCACCGGCGTGACGGCCGGCCGCTCGCCCATGGTGGCCATCCGCGTGCACCCGATGAAGCCCGCGCTCGTCGTGTTCCACGACCCGGCGCCGCGCATCGACGAGCTTGCGCTCAAGCTCGCCGACAGCGAGAACATCCCGCTCGCCGTGACGCGCATGCCGCTTGACAAGCTCATCCAGAACCTCAAGGAACTCTGAAAGGAAGTGCCCGCATGACGACGACACGAGGCATCGTAAGCTACGGCGGCTTCATCCCGCGCTACCGCATCAAGTCCGAGGAGATCGCGCGCGTCTGGGGCGAGGAGCCCACGACGATCACGAAGGGCTTGGGCGTCCTCGAGAAGAGCGTGCCCTCGCCCGACGAGGACACGATCACGCTCTCGGTCGAGGCCTCGCGCATCGCCATCCGGCGCGGCGAGATCGAGCCCACGAAGATCGGCGCGATCTTCGTCGGGAGCGAGAGCCACCCGTACGCGGTGAAGCCCTCCGCCACGGTCCTTTGCGAGGCCCTCGGAGCCTCGCCGTACCTTACGGCCGGCGACTTCGAGTTCGCCTGCAAGGCCGGCACGGTGGGTCTCCAGTCGGCGCTTGGCATGGTGGGCTCGGGCATGATCGAGTACGGGCTGGCCGTCGGCGCGGACACGAGCCAAGGCGCGCCCGGCGACGCGCTTGAATACTCGGCCTCGGCGGGCGCGGCCGCCTTCGTGCTCGGCACGAAGCGTGTCGTCGCCGCGATCAACGACACGTGCTCGTTTACGACCGACACGCCCGACTTCTGGCGCCGCGAGGGGCAGAAGTACCCCACGCACGCGCAGCGCTTCACGGGCGAGCCCGCGTACTTCCGCCACGTGCTCTCGGCCGCCGCGCGCCTCATGGAGCGCCAAGCGACGAAGCCCGGCGACTACCGCTACGCCGTGCTCCACCAGCCCAACGGAAAGTTCCCCACCCGCGCGGCCAAGAAGCTCGGCTTCAAGGACGAGCAGTTCAAGACGGGCCTTCTTACGCCGATCATCGGCAACACGTATTCGGGCTCGGCCATGCTGGGCCTCTGCGCCGTGCTCGACGAGGCGGCCCCGGGCGACCGCATCTTCATGTGCGCCTACGGCTCGGGCGCCGGCGCCGACGCCTTCGACATCACCGTCACGCCGGAGATCGCAAACCTCCGGCGCGAGGGCACGCCGAGCATGCGCGACCTCATCGCGCGCAAGGAGTACGTCGACTACGCCGTGTACGCGAAGTTCCGCGGCAAGATCCATCGGGGGGCCATCGGCTAGGAGGGAGTGACATGCGAGACGTTGCGATCCTCGGAGTGGGAGTCACGAAGTTCGGCGAGCTGTGGGAACGGAGCTTCCGCCAGCTCATCACGGAGGCGGGCCTTGCCGCCGTCAAGGACGCGAAGATCCCCGGCGACAAGATCGAGGCCATGTACGTGGGCTCCATGAGCGCCGGCCGCCTCATCGGCCAGGAGCACATCGGGCCGCTTGTCGTCGACGAGGCGGGCCTTGCCGCCACGAACATCCCCGCCACGCGCATCGAGGCCGCCGACGCCTCGGGCGGCGTGGCGCTGCGCCAGGCCTACATGGCCATCGCCTCGGGCGCGCACGACGTCGTCGTCGTGGGCGGCGTCGAGAAGATGATGGACGTGATCGACCAGGAGGCGACAAACACGCTTGCGACCGTCGCCGACCAGGAGTGGGAGGCGTTCTTTGGCGCCACGTTCCCCTCGCTGTACGCCATGATGGCCCGCTCGCACATGCAGGCCTACGGCACCACGCGCGAGCAATTGGCCGCCGTCGCCGTGAAGAACCACGAGCACGGCAGCATGAACCCCGTCGCGGCCTACGGCAACAAGATCACCGTCGACACGGTGCTCTCCTCGCCCATGGTCGCCGACCCGCTGCGGCTGTTCGACTCGGCGAGCACGGGCGACGGCGCGGCCGCGCTTGTCCTCACGAGCGTCGACGTCGCGCGCCGGCACAACGACGGGCGCCCCATCGTCAAGATCGCAGGCTCGGGCCAGGCAAGCGACACGTTTGCGCTGCACGACCGCGCAAGCTTCACCGAGCTTGCCGCCACGAAGGTCGCCGCCGCGCGCGCCTACAAGCAGGCGGGAAAGACCGCGCGCGACATCCAAGTCGCCGAGGTGCACGACAGCTTCACGATCGGCGAGATCCTCGCGATCGAGGACCTCGGATTCTTCAAGAAAGGCGAAGGCGGCCCGGCCACGGAGAAGGGCCGCACGACCGTGAAGGGCGAGAAGCCCGTCAACACGAGCGGAGGCTTGAAGGCCCGCGGGCACCCGCCGGGCGCCACGGGCATCGCGCAGGCGGCCGAGATCGTCTGGCAATTGCGCGGCGAGTGCGGCGCTCGACAGGTTCCAAACGCGCGCGTCGGCCTTGCGCACAACGTCGGAGGATCCGGCGGAACGGCGGTCGTTCATGTGTTGGAGGCGATCTAGATGCAAGCCGCGAAATTCTGGCGCAGCATCCCCCAGCGCTACCAGCTGCAAGGCGTCTCGTGCGGCAACTGCGGCGAGGCCATCTTCCCCGCGCGAAGCCTCTGCCCCAAATGCCGGCACCTGTCCGTGGGCAAGATGAAGGCCCTCCAGCTCGCGGGCGAAGGCACGGTGGAGACGTACTCCATCGTGCACACGCCCCCCGCCGGCTTCGAGCTCCAAGCGCCCTACGTCATCGCCATCGTGAAGCTCAAGGAAGGCCCGCGGCTCACGACGCAGATCGTGGACGTTCCGACGGAGAAGGTCAAGGTCGGGATGAAGGTCAAGATGGTGTTCCGGCGCATCAACCAGGACGGCGAGGCCGGCGTGCTGCACTACGGGTACAAGTTTGCGCCGGCGTGAGGGCGGGCCCTCGCGAGCCGTGCCGCGCCCGCCTACAGCATCTTCAGGAACCGCGCGTCCTCGTCGTAGGCACCGTCGAAGTATTCCTGGGCCATTTTCTGCAGCGTGGATTCGTCGGTCACGCCCTGGACGCGGTACTCGGACACCGTGACGGCTCGCGTGCGGTTGCCCTCGGGCACGTAGGTGATCGTCATCCAGGAGCCCTTGAGCGGCCCGTCCAGGATCTCGATGATCTGCGAGTAGGGCGGGCGGAAAAGGATGCGCCACGTGTGGCCGACCTTGGTGCCGTCGGGCATGCGGGTGACGACGTCCAAGCGCGTCGAGCCGTCGGCTTGCGGGATGCCCTTGTGGCTTACCACGTTCGGGTGGATCTCCGCCAATCGCTCGCCGTGGGCCTCGATGAGGCGCCAGACCTTCTGCACCGGGCCGTCGAACACGCCGTCGTCGCTGTAGTAACGTACCAAGCTTCTTCCCCCGGACCGGCATGGCGCCGGCGGTCCTTAACGGGGGCACTCCCTAGCCGGCCACGCGTAGCATCGGGCGGCGTGGCCGTGACTTGAACGCGTGTCGCTCGCCTAGCTGCCTCCGGCCGAACCCGGGCGCTCGTCGGCGCCCGTCCACACCCCCGCGAACACCCACACCGGGAACACCCGGCTCGCCTTGCGGTTGTTGCACTCCTTGTGCGCCGCCTGGAGGTTCGCAAGGACGTCCGTGCCGCCGTGGCTTTTGGGCAGGATGTGGTCGATCGAGGCGTCGTTTGCCGAGGTGATGGGCAGGTGGCAGATGCCGCAGGTCCAGCGTTGGCGTTCGAGGAGGAACAGGCGTCGAGGGATCGCAAACCATCGTGGGCAGGGCTTCCCGACGCCGTGGATGCCTTCGCAGGCGTCGCAGAGGGTTGCGGGCGTCAAGCGGGAAACGTTCTGCGCGGCCGGCCATTTAGCGGTTCTTCCAAGGATGATCCGAAGCTTTTGAAGTCCAAAACGCCAAGCCATGCCAAGGCTTTGTCCCCCGCGCCGTGCCCGTTCCCCATTTCGTCGTTGAAGGCGTGAGCGTCCCGGCGCTCATCTACGGCACCGCCTGGAAGGAGGAACGCACGAAGGCCCTCGTTCTCCAAGCGCTCGAAGCCGGTTTCCGCGGCATCGACACGGCCAACCAGCGGCGCCATTACTTCGAGGCGGCCGTGGGCGAAGCCGTCCAGGAGGCCGTGCGGGAAGGCCGCGTGACGCGCGATGCGGTTTTCCTCCAGACGAAGTTCACGTACGTCACGAGCCAGGACCATCGCCTTCCCTACGATCCCCGTGCGGCGCCTGCAAAGCAGGTCGAGCAATCGATCGAAAGCTCGCTTGCGCACCTTGGCGTCGAGCAGCTGGATGCCTACCTCCTGCACGGGCCTTCGGTGCGCCACGGAGTGTCCGATCTCGATTGGCAGACGTGGCGCGCGATGGAGGACGCGCAGCGCGCAGGAAAGACCCGGCTGCTTGGAGTCTCGAACGTCACCGCCGCCCAGCTTGCGGAGCTTTGGGAGAAGGCCTCGGTGCGCCCGAAGCTCGTTCAGAACCGCACGTTCGTGTGGCCGCAAGCCGACGGCGCGGTGCGGCGTTTCTGCCGCGAGCACGGCCTTGCGTACGAGGGCTTCTCGCTGCTCACGGCGATCCCGCGCGTCGTGCAAGACCCGCGCGTTCGCGAGGTCGCGCGGCGCGTCGGAAAGACGCCCGAGCAGGTGGTCCTTCGCCATTGCCTTGAGGCGGGCATGGTCTTGCTCACCGGAACGACATCGCGGCGGCACATGGAGGAGGATCTTGCCATCGTGGATTTCGAGCTCTCGGCGGAGGACGCCGCCCTCCTGCGGGCGCTCACCGGCGGGCCCCAAGACCTGTCCCCCAACCGCTAAGCCGCGCGTGTCCGAAGGAGGCGCGGGTCAAGGTCATGGCAAAGCCCAAGGTCGGCATGATCGGCGAGGGCAACGTGGGCACCGCGCTTGCGGAGGGCTTGCGGCGAGCGGGCTACGAGGTCGAGACGACCGGCCGCGACGAGCGGCGCGTGCGCGAGGTCGCCTCGCGGGCGGACGTCATCGTGCTGGCCGTTCCTTTCGGCGAGCGGGAGAACGCGATCCGCTTCATGGGCGCCGACGCCCTCCGCGGCAAGATCCTCGTCGATCCCACGAACGCCCTCACGCCCGAGTACGATTTCGCCGTCGAGGTGAAGAAGCAAAGCGGCGCCGAGCAGCTGCAAAACAAGGCGCCCGAGGCCAAAGTCGTGAAGGCGTTCAACACGGTGTTCGCCGACCGCATGCGCGAAGGCAAGGTGAACGGGGAGCCCTTGTCCGTCCTGGCCGCCGGCGACGACGAGGAGGCGAAGGACCAGGTCCTCAAGATGGCCGGTGCGCTTGGCTTCGAGAGCGTCGACGCAGGACCGCTGCAGAACGCCCGCTGGCTGGAGGCCATGGGTTACCTCAACATCAAGCTCGGGTACGACCAGGAGCTTGGGACCGAGATCGGCTTCCGCCTCGTGCGCGTCTAGGGGCGCGGCAGGTTCATCCCACGGCCGCGCCATGGCCTTGCATGGCCCGCGAAACGGCGACCCTGGGCGGCGGCTGCTTCTGGTGCCTCGAAGCCGTCTTCCGCGAGATCGAGGGCGTGGAGCGCGTCGTGTCCGGCTACGCGGGCGGCGACGTCCCGAACCCGACGTACGAGGACGT
>DATLFM010000041.1 GCA_035541015.1 Candidatus Thermoplasmatota archaeon | reverse complement strand
TCACCTGGCGCTTGTGGTAGACAAACGGCACGGCCTGCTTGCCCTCGATCACGGCCGCGAGGTACGCCTTGACCTTCTCGACGTCCTTGCCGCGGATGGCGCGAAGCACGTTCACGGCGTGCTTGGGCTTGATGGGAAGGTCCCGCCCGAGCGCGCGGCTCGTCGTTTCCGCATCCGGCTGCACAGAGTATCGCATCGCCATGGTGCTCACTTCAACGGGATGAACTTCGATCCGCGGGTGGCGCCGACGCCGGGCCCGGTGTGCTTGACGGCCTTTCGCGTGAGGGCGAACTCGCCCAGGTAGTGACCGATCATGTCCGGCTGCACCTCCACGCGCGCGAACTCCTTGCCGTTGTGCACGGCAAGCGTGCGCCCGACGAAGGAGGGCAGGACGGGCATGTCGCGGCAGTGCGTCCGGAGGATCGCCTCGGGAGGGGCCTTGCCCAGGCGCTCGAGCAGGTGCCGCTGGCCGGGCGCAAGGCCTCGGCGAAGGTCGCGCCGCACGCGCGCGGGAAGGATCGAGGCGAGCTCCTCCATCGACAGGGCGCGCAGCTCGTCGAGCGTGTGCCCTCGGTAGAGGAACTCCTTCTTCTTGCCCGTCTCCACCTTGCGGCGGGGGCGGCGAACCGCCTTTGGCGTGAATCCCTTGGGAGCGTCGGCCATGCGTGATTACCTCCCGATGCCCGTGCGACGGGCGGCGATGTGCCCGACCTTGCGGCCCGGCGGCGTTCCTCGCGCGACGGTCGTGGGCTTGCCCTCCTTGCGGTGGGCGTTGCCGCCGCCGTGCGGGTGGTCCACGGGGTTCATCGCGACGCCGCGCACGCGCGGGAAGCGGTGGCCCGTGCTCTTCCACTTGTGGTAGGCCTTTCCGGCCTTGGCGATGGGCTTCTCGCCGCGGCCACCGCCGGCCACGACGCCGATCGTGGCGCGGCAGTCCGCGTGGAACGTCTTGAACGCGCCCGAGGGCAGGCGCACGGTGACGCCGCGCGCGTCGTGGGCCACCACGGTCGCCGTGGTGCCGGGGCCGCGGACGAACTTGCCGCCGCCGCCGGGGTTCTGCTCGAGATTGAAGACGGGCATGCCGTCGGGGATGTCCGCGAGGCGCAGCACGTTGCCCGGGTCGGGCTTGCCGCCAAGGGACAGCTTCTGGCCGACGAAGGCGCCCTCGTGGGCGATGACGAACTGCTGCGCCTGGCCCTGCGCCTGCACGCGGGCAAGGGGGTAGCCGTGGCCCGGATCGTGCAGGATCTCGACGATCGTGGCCTCTCCGGAGACGCCAAGAAGCACCGCCGGTCCCGCGTACCGGTGACCGGGCGCCTCGTGGATGCCGCCCTTTCCGCGCCGTTGAACGTAGATGCGCTTGCCCATGACCCATCCCTCAGAAGATGCCGATCCTCATGCCGACGTCCTCGGCGCTGTAGCCCTCCGCGAAGCGCACGATGGCCTGCTTCTCCCCGCGGTTTGTGATCTGCGTGCGAACGTTTGCGACCTTGACGTCGAAGAGGTGCTCCACGGCCCATTTGATCTTGGGCTTCGTGGCGTCGCGGTGGACGACAAAGACGAGCGTGTTCTCGCCGCCGGCCTCCATCTTCGCCATCGTCTTCTCGGTCACAAACGGGTGGAGAACGATCGCGTACGGATCGAGCGTCATGGCCTTCCCTCCAGGGCGGAAAGCGCTTTCTTCGAGATCACGAGCAGCCGGCCCGCGTCGCCGCCGGGCGCCACGGCCTCCGTGTCCACGCGAAGCGGCGAGACGACGTCGACGCCGGGCAGGTTCTCGGCCGCGCGCGCAACGGGCGCGCCGGGCGAAACGACAAGAAGCAGGCTGCGGGGCACCTTGTAGCGCCGGCCGCGGAGCTTGCCGATGCCGGGGCGCTGCTGCGTGCCCTCGCGCGCGCGGACGAGGTCGGGCGCAAGGCCAAGCTTCTCGAAGGCGGCCAGAAGCTCGCTTGTCTTGTCGATCGCCTCGAAGGCGTCCTCGACGACAAGCGGCAGCGTGACCTTATCCTCGAACTTGTGGCCGCGCGCGGCGACGATCTCCTTTCGCGCGGTCGCCGACAGCGCCGAGGCGAGCGCCCTGCGGGCCTCCTTGCGGTTGATCTTCTCGGTCCAGGCCTTCTCGGCCTTGGGCGGGTGCGCGCGCGGGCCGCCCACGACCGGCGGAACGCCCGCGGCCCGGCGCCCGGCGCGAAGACGCGGAATGCGCGAGACGCCGGAGCCCGGGCCCCACGACTCGGTCGAGTGCTTGCGGCCCGCCTCGGGATCGCTTCCGTAGGGCTGGCGGCGGTTGGCGCGCGCCACGCTGACGGCCTTGCGGATGAGGTCGGGGCGAAGGGGCTGCTCGAACTTCGCCGAGAGGGTCTGCTCGCCCTTGGCCGCGCCGTCGACTCCGTAGACCTTGACCTTGACTGCCATCTTCAGGCCCCCTGCTTGCTTGCGACGCTCACGTACGTGAGCTGGGGTTGCTCGACCTTGATGCCGCGCGTGTAGCGCGTCGCGTCGCGCAGGCGGATGAGCCTTCGCGCCGGACCCGCGACGCTGCCGTGGAGAAGAACGTACGTTCCGCGCACGAGGCCGTACTCGAGGAAGCCGCCGGCGGGGTTGATCTCCTCCGGCTTGTCGCCGACCCTGAGCACGCGCTTGTTGTACTCCGTGCGCTGGTGGTAACCCGTCTGGCCGGGCATGGGAACCGTCGGGCGGACGTAGCCGGGGTTGAACGGCCCAAGCGGCGTGGTGTCGCGGCGGTTCTTGCTGTTCTTGTGGCTCTGGAGCTTGACGCCCCAGCGGACCGGAGAGCCCTGGAAACCGAAGCCCTTCGTGACGGCCGCGATGTCCACCATCGCGCCCACGGCCGTGAACTGGGTCACGTCGACGTCCTTGCCCAAAAGCCCGCGCGCAAAGGCGATGCGCTTTTGCACGTCGCCGCCGCCCACGCGGATCTCCATGACGTCGGGCATCTTCTGGTCCACGCCGGTGACGAGGCGCGGCTGCGTGTACGCGAGCACGCGGACGTCGTCCACCTTGCCGCCGTCCGCGCTCACCGGCTTTGGCTCCTTGGGAACGGGAAGCCGCGCGCCAAGCTCCTTGTCGAGCCCCGTCGCCCACTCCTCGCCGAGCGTCTTCAAGCCGTACGCCGTCTCGCGGTAGAACCGGACCGCCGCGACCTTCATGGGCGGCGTCTCGAGGACCGTCACGGGAACCTGGACTTCCTGCCCGGCGGTGATGCTCTTCGGGCGGTAGTCGATCATGAGCGCGTGCGTCATGCCCGCCTTGTAGCCGGCAAAGCCTTGCAGCTTGGGCTCGGCCGCGGCCGACTCGGGCCACGACGAGAACCGGGCGACGTTGCTCTCCGCTCGGACGCGGGGGGAAAACCCGTGCGAGCCTTTCTTCGGTCGGTGGGTGGCAACCATGAGGTTCCCTCGATGGACGCCGACCAGCAGCCGGGAGCCGCGACGCGCGGCCCACCGCGGGCGAGTAGAACGGGACCTTCCTATTATTCGTCCAGTCCTACCGTGACGCCGCCCCAAGGCCCAGAACGTGGGTCCTCGGTTGTGGGGACTCGCAGGGAGTAGCCCCGAGCGTCTGGTCAAGACGTCGTTGCCTTCCTTGGCGGAAGGTAGCGCCGAGAAGTGCGTTCCCTTATTTAAGCGTTCCCGGGTCGGCGAACGCTACGTCAAATCCTTGGGCCGCCGCTCGAACAGCCGGCGATCCCAGTAGTCCTGAAGCTCCTTCGGAACGACGGGCTTGCTCGTCTTCTTGTGCATCCCGAAACGAGCAAACCCGAGCTTGGTTGAAATACGCTCCGAAAAACGACTCGGTTCGAGTCGAAGTACCCCCACAAGGGACTACTTTCAGGACTTCTCGAGATCGTGCCGCAGATGCGCCATGTGCCCGCGGAAATCGCCCTCCAATTGCCGGCGGAAGGCCCAGCCGAACACTGGCAAGAGCAGTCGGGCCAAACCCGACGGCGCCAGGCGACCCCCGACGCTCACCTCCGAGCCCTCCGCGGTGGGCTCCACCCGCCAAACCGCTCGGTATCCGTATTCGCCTTCGATTGTGACGGTCCGAGCCGCGGGGTCGAGCGTGACGGTCGGGGAAAACGAGCTTCCGCCCCATCGATCCTGCAGCCGCACGACGTTCCCCGCCCGCTCGAGGATGCGCCGAGTGGCGGGCCGCTTGCCGCGGCGCCAACCCGCGCCCCGCAGGAACGCCTCCGCGGAATGGTCGTCGTCCCGGAAATCGGACAGCCAAGCGAAGACCTCGTCCGGCGGCGCGCGCGCCTGCGCCGAGAACGACCACTCCAACGCCATACGAGGGAAACGCGACGCGGGCGGAAAACCTCGACGGCGGGGCGGCTCACGCCGCCGCCGCCCGCAAGGCTAAAGAAGGCGGGGAGGATTCGCGCCGCGCCGGCGCGCCCCGTCGGCGATGGGCTCGTAGCTTAGCCAGGTAGAGTACTCGGCTCTTAACCGAGGTGTCATGGGTTCAAATCCCATCGAGCCCGTGAGGCGGCCGCGCGCTTGCGCCGGCCGACAAACGGCGCCGGGGAGAAGCGACTCGAGCCGCGAGCGAAGCGAGCGGCAAGAGCGAGTCCCCGAGCGCCCGAGCGTTCGGTCGCGCGCTCGCCGCGTGAGCGTGCGGGCCTCGAACGCGAGTACGATTTTTCCGGGACGTATACGTTCGTATACACACGTATACATCCGCCGTCACGGCACGATGAGCACCGTCACGTCGGCCACGTTTGTCCCCGTGAGGCCGGTGACGAGCAGGTCGTCGAGCGCGGCAAAGAACGTGTACGAATCGTTCTCGGCAAGCGCGCGCCATCGTCGACCCGGCGACGCTCCCGCGCGCCCGCGCCGCGGGGCTCGACGCCCGGCGCGCGCTCGCCGAGAACGATTCGTACACGTTCTTTGCCGCGCTCGACGACCTGCTCGTCACCGGCCCCACGGG
>DATLFM010000040.1 GCA_035541015.1 Candidatus Thermoplasmatota archaeon | reverse complement strand
GTACTGGGCGATCACGAGGTAGTGGCCCTCGGGGGCGCGTTCGCCGCCGAAGACGCGGCCGTCCCAGAAGAGCCGGAGGCTCCCCTCGGTCGCCGCGCCCTCCTCGCCGATGGCAAATTCGTGCACGATGCGCGTGTTGTGGGGCTGGTGCGGGCACTGGTACATGCGGCCCGTGCTCTCGTCGTAGCAATCGGCGTGGTAGTACGGGCGCTGGCATTCGAGCGCCTGGCAGTAGGCCATCTCGTCGCGCTCGACTCTCTCGACGCGGACGAAGAGCTGACCGCGCTCGAAGGCTTGCCACCGGACGTGCACGAGGACGCCGTCGCGCTCCGTCGCAGTCTCGAGGTGGATGCGGCCCTGCGGGACGCACGAGGCGGCCGTGTTGTCGTACGCGCGCGGACAGCATTGGCCGTTCGCGTCGTACCGCTCGCAGGGCGGCGGAGGCGGCGGGCAGGCCGGGCGCGCCGAGTCGCCGTAGATGGGCTGGGCGCGCGCGTCGCCGTCGCGGGCGGCCTCGAGGCCGAGGCGGATGCGGGTGATCTCGTCCGCGGCGACGAACACGTCGGTGCGCGCGTCGTGGTATCCGCGGGCGCTTGCGAGGACCATGTAGCGGCCCTGCGGCGCGCGCGTGTACGCGACGCCGTCGGCGTCCGTGGACATCACGAGGCTCGCGTGGTCCCCGTAGAGCCCGACGCGGGCGTTGGCGATGGGCTCGGCGGTGAAAGCGTCGAGCACTTGGACCTGCAAGCCGCCCATGGCGGGGCGGCACGATTCGGCGGTCTCCTGGCTTTGCGCCTGCGCGAGAAGTCCCATGGGGACCGTCGCGAGCAGGAGCGCGCCAATGAGGATCGGAGTTTTGCGCATGGTTCTCCCGGACACCGGATCGCGTTCCCCGGGGGGATATGGCTATTGGACCGTGGCTCGAAAATCTAGACCAGGCATGAAACGCCGCGCGCGGCAGGTAGATAAAGCGCGCGCGGGGATGCGGGTGCGTGCGCGTCCGCTTCCGGTTCGTGCGGCCCTTCCGCGACGCGGTGGGCCAAAGCGAGGTCGCCCTCGACGTGGGCTCGCCGCGGCTCGTGGACGTGCTGCGGGAGCTCGTCGCCCGCTACCCAGGCCTCGCCGAGCATCTGTACGAGGACGGCGAGCTTTCGTCCTACGTCAACGTCTACGTGAACGGAGCGCCGATCGAGATCGGGCGCGCGCGCGAAACCGCCGTCGGGGCGGACGACGAGATCCTGTTCCTCCTCCCGCTCACGGGCGGTTCGGGCACAGGCCTTAACTTCTGGAACCGGCTTATATTGCGTAAGTACTATAATGCGGGCCATTTGAACCGGTTCGATCGTTAGAAACCTATGCGATGGGGAGCGCCGCGTATTGGCTCACCGACCGATGCCCATTCTGCGGCTTTGGCCGAGTCACGCCCATCTTCCGCGGCCTCATGTGCGTAAGCTGCCGCAGGAAATGGGACCCCGTCACCCGGGCCGTGATCCCGGACGACTACGCGGGAATGTAAGCCCCTACCGCACGAGGAAATACCGCTTTCCGCCCGCGTCGGCGACGAATCCCTTTCGCTCCATCTCGAGGAGCGAGAACGCGACGATCGTGTGCGTGAGCTTGAGGCCGGTGGCCAGAAGGTCGTCCGTCGTCATGGCGCGCGCGGCCTCGCGCACGCCTGCGCGCTCGAGCGCGCGGTGCACGCGGCTCTCGATGTCCGAGAGGCCGGCGACGGGCGCGACCTCGTCCACGCCCTTGAGCGTCGGCAGGAGCGCTTCCGCGCGCGAGCGCTCCTCGCGCAGGCCGGCCGTCTCGACGACGGAACCCCGGCCCAGGTACGGCTTGCCCGAGGCGGCGGCCTCGTCGGCCGGGCTTGGGAGCTTTGCCACTTCCTTTGGCGCGGCGAAAACGACGCCGGCGGCCTTGGCGCGTTCGCGCTCGGCCTTGAGCTGGTCCTTCGTGAGGACGAGCTGCTCGTGGACGGTCGGGATGCGCTCGCGGGCGCCCCGCTCGCGGTCGACCTCGCGCTCGTTGGAGGAGTCCTCAAAGCGGATCGCGTCCGTCGGGCAGAACTTCACGCACTGCGGGTCGCCCGAGCAGAGGTCGCACTTGACGACCTCCGCGTTCTCGAAGGAGATGGCGTCGTACTCGCACTTGATCGCGCAGATGCCGCAGGAGATGCACCGCTCGTCGAGGAGGTCGACGCTTCCCACCCGCGCGTTCCACACGAGCGCGTCGGTGGGGCAGAACTTCATGCACGTCTTGTCCTCGCACTGGATGCAGAAGTTCGGGAACTCGAAGCCCCCTTCCTTGCGCACGATGCGGATGGCCGTCTTCGTCTTGGAAAGGACGCCGTACTTGTTGAGGCTGCACGCGTAGGAGCAGAGGTGGCAGCCCACGCACAGCTCGGGGTACACGAAGAGCTGCTTGGGCCGATCGGTCACGTCGATCCGGAACGTGGCCATGGCCTTCTGGGTCATCGGGCGGAGTAGGAGGGGCTCGCCTTTAAGGTTTGTCGGGTTGCCCCCGCGGCGCCGGGCAATCCGGCCGCCCGCAGCTTTGCGATGCGCTTGCTCACGGCGCCTTTTGTAAGCCCAAGCTCGCGCGCCAGATCGACGACGCGGACGGTCGGGTCTGCGATCCGGCGTTCGA
The DNA here is from genome assembly GCA_035541015.1 of Candidatus Thermoplasmatota archaeon. NCBI lineage: Archaea > Methanobacteriati > Thermoplasmatota > Thermoplasmatota archaeon. The sequence goes on along the minus strand of DATLFM010000040.1, from coordinate 13,487 downwards.
CGAGAAACCGGTTCGTGCCGTCGGCAAGGAGAAGCGCCCGCCGGCGCTCGTCGGCCGAGTATCGGCCGTGGTTCTCGAACAAACCCGTGACCGCGCCGTTGCGGTGCGCCGTGAGGAGCCCGGCCCGCAGGAGCGCGCGCACGTGCCATTCGACGGTCGTGTAGTGGACGCCGTGCGAGCGAGCAAGCTCCGCGCGCGTCGTTCCCGGCCGCGCGACGACGGCCGCAAGGAGCGCGCTTCGCAGCGGGTGATCGAGCACCTGCTCGCGGGACAAGCGCGCGTAGAGCGCAAGGAGCGGGGCAAGCGCGGCCGCAAGCACGCCGGCGAGCAGGGCCGGCCACGCGAGAGAGGGAGGGACGACGACGTCGGCGCCGGCCCGTCGCACGCTCGCCTCGGCCGCAGGCGCCTGGGCGCGGGCGGCCGCAAAGACGCCCGACGCCGGGGCCAGGCCCACGGTCGGGCCCTCGCGCGCGGCGGCCCGATGCGGCGGGGCACCGGACGAAGCGGCTTCGCCGACGGAGAACGCGGGGCGCGCGCCGTCGGCCGGCGACCGGGCGGGAGCGAGCGAGGGCACGTCGGGAAGCTCCGGCTGCGGCACTTCGGGCACGAGCCCTTCGAGGGAAAGCTGCGGCGCCGCCGCTTCGGGAAGCGCGGGCTCGAACGAGGCATCGGGCGCGCCGCGCAAGACCGCCTCGCCGTCCTCGAGGAGGCGCTCCCGCGCCTCTCCGGCCAATTCCGCGCGCGCCTCAAGCTCGCTCCTTGCCTCGTCCCGCGTGTCCGCCGCATGCTGCGCGGCCTTGCGCTCGCAACCGGGGTGGCACGCAAGCGCCTGCTGCTTGGCCCACGCCAAGTGCGCGCAGACGGCCGGCGGGAGTCCGGGCGCGTCGGCCTCCCGGCAGGGCTGCGTGGGATCCACGGGCGGCTCGTCGGCCATGGACGCCAACGCCGAGCCCGCGGAGGCCACAAGCGCCAGCACGAACCACACGCGGCGGGTCAAGGCTCTCGCGGGAAAAACCTCCGTGGTCGCGCTTAAGCTTTCTGCGGACGTCCTAGGCGCACGCGTCGCCGGTTTCCCGCGCTTCGGAGAAGGCTCAAGCGAGGCTCGCGTCCGGTTTCCAGCCCCTCGGACAAAGCGCATGCCGCCTCCGGACGTGGCTTTCTTGCCCTTGCGGGCGGAGAAGAAACCATGAACAAGACTCTGTGGATGAGCGCGCTTGCGCTTGCGATGGTTGCGACGATGGCCCCGACGATCCCGGCGCTGCACTACGATCCCTGCGCTCTCGAGGTGATCGCCGACGGCGACAGCCCCGTGCTTGGCCCGCTTGGGAAACCGATCCACCTCTGCGCTCCCGGCGACCCGCGCTGGTGTCTGCCGGTCGAGCCCGAGCGCCTGGACCCGCTGTGCGCCGTGTCGCCCTAGGCCGGTCGCGCGGGATGGGCGCGCAGGCGGGCGCCTTCAAGGCGTGTCGAGGTGCGGCCGCGGCGCGGCGCCGAACCGCACGCCGACGCTGCGCGGATCCGGAGACGCCGCCTCCAGCTCGCCCGCCTCCCGGGCAAGCGTCCGGATCGTGCGTCCCCTTCCCTCCAGGAAGTCCACGACGATGAGGAACAGCTCGACGGGGTCGAAGGGCTTCTGCAGGTACGCCTCCACGCCCGCCTCGCGCAGGCGCGGCAGCGGGGCCGGGATCTCGTTGTACCCGGTCACGAGCACGCGGCGCCCGCCCGGATTCCGCTCCCGCGCCGCGGTCAGGATGGCCGCGCCGTCGGCGCCGGGCATGCGGAAGTCCGAGACGACAAGGTCAAAGGGCCGCGCGTGGGCAAGCGCGAGGGCCTGCCGCGCGTCCGACGCGATAGTCGCGCGGAGGGGCAGGTGCCGCGCGTGCCGCAGGAGGCGCTCGTAGAAGCGGCAGATCTCCGGCTCGTCGTCGACGAACAGGGCCTCGCGGACGCGGTCGACGGGAGCCTCGGAACGCCGTTCGACGACGATGGGGTTCATGAGGGGAGGTCGTCGCCCATCGCACTTCAGGAGCGGCTGTCCGGACCGGACCGGACGCGCCCGCCTCGAGGGTCTGCCCAGACGAAGACGCCCCTGGGCGTCGCCGCGGGGGCCTGCCTCCGTTTCGACGCTTCGTCCAGAAACCCCTTATCCCCCGCCGGCCACTGGAAATCTCGGAAAGCATGGCCGAAAGCCTCCTTGCGACCGCCCCGCGCTTTGTCGCCACCCTCTATCGGACTGCCCTTGTCACCTGGCTTGGCGCGGTCGCCGTCTTGCTTCTTGCCGTGCTTCTCCAGGCCGTCGGCGCGCCCCCCGCCGCCTGACGCAAGCCATGCGGGAACCGCGGGCCCGATCAACCCCCTCTCCGACGGGCCCGCGGTTTCCGGCGTGGGCAGACGTGTGCAACAAGCCGCTTATAAGCGGCAAGCCTGTCCTCGAAGCGGAGGTAGTCCCGTGAACCCAACCGTCCGCGACGAGGAGCTGCGCGAGGCCCTCGCCCGCGGGCACCTTCGCGCGCTTGTCGCAAGCCTTCCCGACGCGAACGCCTGCGACAACGGCCTTTGCGTCGACCGCGCGCCCGCGCCTTCCGTGCGCTTCGACGGGAAGGCGAGAATGTCGCTTCTTCGCGTCTACAGCAAGACCGCGGGCCGCGCGCGGCTCGTGGGGCAGGTGCACGTTGTGGCGCCCGGCACGGACCGGGAGACGTGGACCTTCCACTACCTCGCGCACAACCCCTTCTTCGTCGCCCCGACGGAGATGAGCGATCGCAAGGCCTGGTGGTCGGCCGTCCTCGCCGGGCACCTTGCGGCCTCAGGCCTCGCCAACTGAGGGCGAGGGCTGGATCGCAAGCGACCGTTCCGCCTCTCGGGCCTTGGTGCGCCAGGACCGCAGCGACGCCTCGTCGAAGCTCAGCAGGCCGTTCAGGAGCTCCACCACCTCGGACGTGCGCGGCGGCTTCTGGAGGATGGCGTCGATGCGCGCGGCCTGGAACCGCTCCACCGTGGCCGGCAGCTCGTTGTAGCCCGTCATGAGGACGCGCAGCCCCGAGCCGTGTGCTGCCGCCACGGCCAAGACCTCAAGGCCGTCGACCTCGCGCATGCGGAAGTCGCTGATGACAAGGTCAAACGGCCGCGTTCGCAGCAGGTCGAGCGCCCTTGCGCTGTTGATCTCCGTGACGGACTGGAGATCGAACCGGCGGAGCCGACGGAGGACCGATTGGAAGTACGCGCAGATCTCCGGCAGGTCGTCCACCACAAGGACCGTCCGGGAGGGTGCCTGGCCGTCGGGCATGCTGCGCACCGACGAGGTGGGACTCAAGAACGCGAGGTCGGACGGGGCGGCAATCCCCCGCGACGCCGCCGGAGGACGAGCAAGCGGCGCGTTGGCAGAGGTCCGGGTGAGGGGTCGCCCATGCCCGCTTGTGCATCCGTTGTCCTCCGGCGGCGAGGCGAGGTCGTTCATCGCGATGGCGCGCGCACCCCTTCGCGAGGGCTCGAACGCTGGGCGCGCGCGATCCGCCGGGCCCGTCGTTTCCGATTCCTCAAACAAGGCTCGCACCTTCCCGCTTCGTTTCGCGTCGCATGGTCTCCTCTCGCGCGGGGCTATTAGGCTCCGCGTTGTCCGCCGGCCGACAGACGCCCGCCGCTTGGATCCCCCGGGCCAAGCGGAGGCACTCCAGGAGGAGCCGCTGGTCCCGCGCGAGGGACGGGTCGCGTGCGTAGAAGGCGAAATCCCGGCCCAGGCGGGCGTGCGCGTCGTCGGGAACGGGATGGTTGACGAGCACGTGCGCGTCGTCGACCACGAGCACCTCGCACGCAAGCGTCGCCTCGGCGAGGCAAAGACCGGAGGCGAGCGCCGCCGGCAGGCGCTCCAGGCCGGCCGTGGCCGCGGCATGCGGGAGCACGACCTCGAAGGCGAGCGAGGGATCGCGCTCGGCCGCGGCGGCAAGCCGCAGGAGGAGCCGCTCGCTTCCGCCCGCGCTGGCCGCGGCCACGACGCGCTCCTTTGCCGATCCGAGCAGGCGGTCGATCTCGCGCGCCACGGCCCGTCGACCGAGCAGGATGCGCGACGTGCTGCCGCCGGAATCCGCCTCCTGGGTCTGCGCGGGCACGAAGACGGCTTCGGCAAACGGGCGGCGGCCCTGCAGCTCGCGGATGGTTTCGGCGCACTCCTCGATGCGGGTGTCGAGGAACTCGGACACCGGACGCGCCCGGAATTGGCGCACGCGGCCGGGAAGGATCTCGATGAGGCCCTTGCCGTGGAGCGATTCGAGCGTCTCGTAGGCGCGGTTGCGCGGCAGCCTGGACGCCTTTGCGACGAGACCCGCCGGCAGGCTGCCGTGGTCGAGCAGCGCAAGGAACACGCCTGCCTCGGCGTCGGACAGGCCCAGGCCGATGAGGGCGCTCAAACGATCGACGGCGTGTCGCATCGCGTCAACCTTCCGCGCGCGCGTTCGTCCCGGCGCTTGCCGGGCGGAGCCGTTCGAATTCCCTCGCGCCGCTCCGAAGGCCGAAGATCCGCTCGCGGTCGCCGTGCAGGAGGCCGTGGAGCAGCGCGCGCAGGTCGTCGGGTCGGAAGGGCTTGAGAAGGTAAGCGTCCACGGACGCTCCGAGGATGTCGTCCGCGGTCGCGGGCAGCTCGGGGTAAGCCGTCATGAGGACGCGGAAGCACCGCGGGTTTGCGCGTCGGGCCTCCTGCAGGAGGGCCAACCCGTCGTAGAAAGGCATGCGGTAGTCGGTGACGACCACGTCGAAGCGCTCCTCCCGGATGCGTTTCAAGGCCCGCTGCGCGTCGGCTTCGACGACGACCTCGCCCGCAAGGCCGCCCCGGCCGGCAAGGACGCGCTGCAGCAGGATGCCGATCTCCGCCATGTCGTCGACGACAAGGACGCGCGGCAAGGTCGAATCCATAAGGGCCCCTCCTTTCTTTGCGCGCATCCGAAGCTAAGGCTTCGCAAGCGGCTGGTTGCGTCCGCAGGCTTCCGGACGCCCGCTCCCGGCCCGGGCGGTGTCCGCCATCACTGCAGGTGTCCGCCGGGAAACGGGCAGCAGACGTATCTAGGGAATTTCGTCCCACGCCAAACACATGGACGCTCGGTGGCGGCGCGATCGAAGGCTCCCGACGGCGATCCTCGTTTCGCGTCCGGGCGACGGTGGCCTGCCGTCCGGCGCGATGCCGGGCGGCGGCTCCGGCAACCCGTCGGGGGAAGGTGTCCCCCCGTGCCTTGGCACCCCGGCCGGCGGGGCGCCCCGTCCGGCTCCTTGCCTGCGCGTGCTCGTGGTGGACGACGAGCCTCTCATCCGGGGGCTTCTGGCGCAGACGCTTGCCCGGTTGCCCCTTCCGTCGCCGGTCGTCGTCGAGACTGCCGCAAGCGCGGAGGAGGCGCTCGGGAAGATCGAGGATCGGTCGTTTGACGCGGTGGTGAGCGACTTGCGTCTGGACGGCGCCGACGGGATCGAGCTTCTGGCGTACGTGGCGCGACGCCGGCCCGGCGCGGTGCGCGTGCTCCTGTCCGCCTACGCGGCGCCGGAGATCGAGCGTCGCGCCCGGGCGCAGGCCGGCGTGGCCGCGCTTGTTCCCAAGCCGTGGTCGACGGCCGAGCTTCTGCGAATCTTCCGAATGCTCCTTTCCCGGGAGGAGCGCGACGGGGACCCGGGCGCTCCTGTCCGCGGCCGGCCGGACAGCGCACGTATTTGAGGGAACGTTCGCCGGGAAAAAGCGGATGCGTCTCAAGTCCCAGCTCCTCGTGTTCGTCGTGGCCATGGCGGCGCTTGGCGTCTCCGGATCCATCGTCGTCGCGCAGACGATGGGCGCCACGATCGAGGCCCAATCCCTCTCGCTGTCCCGGGCCGGGGCCGTGCTCGCAGGCGCCGAGCGTCTGGAGGCGCGGGCCGCCGAGGAGAGCGTGCACCTCCTTGGCTACCTGCAAGGGGTCTCGACGCCCGCGCAGCTGAAGGCCGCCCGCGACGACTTCCAGAGCGACGTCCTCGACTTGCTTTCCGTGGCGGGGGCCGACGAGGACCTGCGCGATCGGCTGCTGGGCGTTCGGGCGGTGGAGGGTCACCTCTTCGCGCTGGACGATGGTCGTCCCCTGTTCGAGCTTCTGGAAACGCGCTCCCTTGCGCGCGAGGAGGCGCTCCGGCTCAACGCCCTCTCCCGCCTCGTCCTGGCCGAGATGCGGATGCGCTCCCCGCTCGACGACGACGTGCAGCGAGACCTTCTGCTCATCGGCAACGACGTCGAGCGGGAGCGCGTCACGCTGCTGGAGTTCGAGCCCGGGCTGCGGCAAGGCACGAGCGACGGCGCCCTTCGCGCGTGGGCCAAGCGCCTCAACCAGGAGATCTTCGACGGCGCGCTTGCCGTGGTGGCCGCCTCGTCCGCGTCGGTCGCGCGGGCGCTGGAGGAGATCGCGCGCGAACGGCCGGAGTTTGCGTACGATGCCTGGCAGGTGCGACACGACCTCGCGGTCGCGGCGGCCCGCCTGGAAGCGGTTCGCCCCACCGACGACCCGGCGGCCACGCGCGCGCTGGCGGCCGACCTCGAGCGCGCCCTTCAGGCGGCCGAGCAGATCGGAGTCACCGTCGCCCGCGCCGACCTTCGGGGTGTGGGCTCGCAACTGTCGACGCCGGGCGCCTTGGCGCTTCTCCTTGCGGCCGAGCAGGGGGCCCACGTCCAGGCGAACCTGTACTTCGATGCCACCGTGCTGCTGCACGAGGTCGCCCGCGGCTCGCTCGCCGAGCGCTCCGCCTCGCTGCGCGCCGCCGCCGCGGAGCTCATCGCCTGGGCCCACGCCAACAACGCGCAAGCGACGGCGGCGGCGCTGCGGGAGGGCGAACGCGCCGCGTGGGCGGGCGCGCTCATCGTGGCGGCAAGCTTTGGAGGCATCCTCGTGGGCGCCGCGCTTCTGGCCCGTCGCCTTCTCGAACGCATCGGCTCCTTTGGAGCGGCGGTGCGGACCGTCGCCCGGGGGGACCTCGCAGGCGCCCCTCCCTCGCCGCGAGGGGACGAGTTTGACGACCTCGCCGCGGCCTTCTCACGCATGACGCAGGCGCTGGCCGAGCGCGACCTCGAGATCGCGCGCTCGAACGCCGTGCTCGCCCAGTCGGAGCGGATGGCGACGCTAGGCAGCCTCGTGGCGGGCGTGGCCCACGAGATCAACAACCCCCTCACGTTCGTGCGAGGCAACGAGGAGCTCTCGCTCCTGGACGTGAACGCCGCCCTCGCGGAGCCCTCGGTGGCGGGCAACGAGGCCTTGCGGACGTCGCTCGAAGCGGTCCGCGACGGCCTCGAACGCAGCCTCGATGGCGTGGGGCGCATCGAGCAGATCAATCGGACGCTCAAGACCTTCGCCCGGCCCGCCGCGGGAAAGCACGAGCGGTTCCCCGTCAACGACACGATCGAGGGCGTCCTTCTCATGGCGCACAGCCGTCTGCACCTGCATACGGTCCTGCGCGACTACGAGCGAGTCCCCGACGTGGAGGGGTCGCCCCAGGAGTTCGGGCAGATCGTGCTCAACCTCGTCCTGAACGCCGTGGAAGCCACGCCCCAGGGCGCCACCCTTTGCATCCGGACGCGCGCCCAGGAAGGGCACGTGACCGTCACGGTCTCCGACGACGGCCCGGGCGTGCCGCCGCACCTTGCAGACCAGATCTTTGGAGCCTTCGTGACCGGCAAGCCGACGGGAACGGGCCTGGGGCTTCACATCAGCCGCAAGCTCGCGGAGTCCCGGGGCGGCTCCCTCGTGCTCGAGCCCGCGCCGCGCGGAGCCTCCTTCGCGCTGCGGCTGCCGGCGCGTCCCGTTGCCGCGTCCGAGGCGACTTCGGACAGGGGTTCGACCGGCGAAAGCACGTTGCCCGGCGGCGCAAGCGCCTCCTCCGGCAGCAGGGCGCCCGCATGACGCGCACAAGCGTGGCGGCCGTGGTGGCTTGCCTTGCGCTCGCCGGTTGCTCGGTTCCCGACGCCGAGCGGTCCGACGGCGGACCGGCGCGAGAGGAGCGTCCGCCCTGGGATTCGTCGGTCGCCGCATGGGCGCCATTTGTCGCGCGGAGCGGGATCGCCGCGCCCACGACCCCCTCGCCGGGAAGCTGGGAGGACGACGCGGATCGAAAAGGGCTTGCCGTCGCGCTCACCCAGCGATCGGCCTTGGGACCTCTCATCGCCCGCTGGAACCCCGACCGGGCCACCGAGCCCTGGACGGAGCTTGCGCTTGACATGATCGCCAAGTACAAGCCGTCGCCCCCGGCGGCCTCGCGGGCTCTCGCGCTCGTGCACGTGGCCATGCACGACGCACTCGTCGCCGTCGCGCAGCAGAAGCTTGCGCACGACCGTCTTGCTCCGGCGCTGAAGGACGCGGGCATCGCGCCCCTGGCGCCGCTGGAAGCCCGCTCGTCGTTTCCGAGCGAATACACGGCCGTGGCCGGCGCCGCGGCGGGCGTCCTTCAGAGGCTGTTCCCGGGACAGGGCCTCGAATACTTCCCGCGGCACGCCGAGGACGCCGCGCGCTCGCGGGTGGCCGCCGGCGTCAACTGGCCCTCGGACGTCCAGGCGGGACTTGCGATCGGGCGCGCGGTCGCAGAACAGGTGATGGAGCGGGCGCGGCACGATGGCGCCGGCCTCTCCCCGCCGGCGACCGTGCCCCAGGACATGTGCGCGTGGCAGCCCACGCCTCCATCCTTCATCGACGTTCCCCTCGAGCCGGGGTGGGGCGAGGTGCGGCCTTGGTTCCTTGCGCGGGGCGACCAGGTCCGGCCGGCGCCTCCCCCATCGTGCGACTCGGGCGAGTTCCGGGCGCAGATGTGGGATCTCTACCACGCCCTGCGCAGCCGCACGCCGCGCGAGGACGCGATCGCCTTCTATTGGGCCGACGGGCCCGACACGGTCTCGGCGCCGGGACACTGGAACACGATCGCGCTGCACCTTGCGGCGACGAACGCCCTCTCCACGGCGCAGACGGCACGGATGTTCGCGTACCTCAACGCGGCCCTGCACGACGCGGCCGTGGCCGTGTGGGACGCGAAGTACCACTACTGGACGCTCCGGCCCGTCACGTGGATCCAGCAGCACGTCGACCCCGACTTCCGGACGCCGCTTGTGGCGCCCCCGTTCCCGGCGTACCCCTCCGGGCACGCCGGCTACTCGGGCGCCGCCTCGGCCGTGCTGGCCCACTTCTTGCCCGAGGAATCCGCCTTCGTGCGCGCGCTTGCCTCCGAGGCCGCCCTCTCGCGCTTCTACGCTGGCGTGCACGTGCGCGCGGACAACGAGGTGGGATTGGCCATGGGCGAGCGCGTGGGCGCGCTCGCCGTGGCGGCGGCCGCGGCCGACGGCGGATGGCGCGGCAGCCTGTCGGGCCCCACCGCGATCCGTCTCTACGAGCCGGCGACCACGCCGCGCTGGGCGCCACCGCCTTCGTCCCGGTAGCCGCGCCGCGGGCTCGCCCGCCGCGCGGCGCGTCCGCTTTCCTTCGGACACCGTGACTTGATGTGCCCGCGGCGCCACGGTTGACCGTTCCCGGCGGCGCGGTCGAAAGCCTTTTCCATGGTGACGACAGAAGAGAGCCCGCGCGATCGCCAAGGCCCGCCGCGTGCGGGCGAGGGCGTCGCGCGGGGCGGCGGGGTCGGGGGGCGACTTCTCCGCGTTCCCCTCGCGGCCGATAGGTTCGACGTTTTTTGGTCTTTCTGTTTCCGGCAGAAAGCTACAAATCCCCCCCGCGACAGAGCCCTGGCCGAGGGTGGATTGAACATGACCAAAGGGTTGGACGTGGGGACGATGAACATCACCTGCGCGAAGAAGGCCGACGACCGGATCCGCTTCACGCAGCAACGGAACACCTTCGTCGAGCTTGAGCACAGCGACATCGCCGAGCGCATGCTCGAACGAAGCGACGTGCTGCACATCCGGCACGGCAGCCACGTGTACATCGTGGGCGAGGACGCTCTGAACTTCGCCAACATCTTCAACACGAGCACGAGCCGCCCGATGTCCGCGGGCATCCTCTCGCGCAAGGAGAAGAAGGCCATCCCCATGATCCAGCTCATGGTGGAGCGACTGCTGGGCAAACCCGGTTCGCCCGGCGAGACGTGCTACTTCAACGTCCCGGCAAACCCGGTGGACGACGAGCTCGACACGCTCTACCACCAGAAGACGCTGGGCTCGCTCGTGGAGCGCGCAGGCTACACGCCGCACCCCATCAACGAGGGCATGAGCGTCGTGTACAGCGAGCTTGCCGACCAGAAGTTCACGGGCGTCGGCATCAGCTGGGGCGCGGGCATGACAAACGTCTGCTTCGCCTACTACGCCGTGCCCGTCCTGCAGTTCTCCGTCGCGCGCGGAGGCGACTGGATCGACAAGCAGGCCTCGGTCGCGACGGGCGTGCCCGTGGACAAGGTCACGGCGCGCAAGGAGAAGGGCGTGAACCTCAACTGGGAGAGCAAGATCGGCGACCTCGAGGGGGCCCTCTCGATCTACTACGAGAACCTCATCGACTACGTCGTGAAGAACCTCGCCAAGGAGGCGCGCCGCAAGAACGTCGAGGAGGGCCTCAAGATCCCCGTGGCCATCACGGGCGGAACCTGCCAGCCCAAGGGCTTCGACAAGCTCCTCCTCGAGAAGCTTCGCGGCGCCGACCTTCCCTTCGAGGTGGACCGCGTCATCTGGAGCGACGAGCCCATCTTCAGCGTCGTGCGCGGCGACCTCGTCGCGGCGCTGTCGGAAGACGGCGGCGAGAAGAAGTCCAAGAAGTAGGGCCGTGGTGAGACCATGACCCCGCTTGCGACGCAGCCGCCCACGGGGCACGCCGCGCGCGGCGGCAAGCCGCCGCCGGCGCGCCGCCCCTCCGCGTGGCGACGCTTGTGCGAATGGGCCGGGAGCGAGGACGGAGCCGCCTACAGCGATCGGCGCCTCCACGCCTCGTTCCTCCTCTTCGTGTCCGGCGCGCTCCTCGTGCTCGCCGCCCTGGCGCTTGTCGCGTGGGGCCAGGCCTACCCGGCCGACGCCTCGCAGTCGATGATGCGCTACTGGATGCGGCAAACCGCGGGCATCGCCGGAGGCCTTGGCGTGTGCGCCCTGTTCCTGGGCATGCTCTCGGCGCTCTACACGCGCGCGTACATGCGCTGGCTCGGGCTTGCCGCAAGCGCCACGGCGCTCGCGGGCGTGCTCGGCTTCGCCTACGCCTATCCGTTCGCGTGGGGCGTCCCGGGCCAAACGGACTGGTCGATCCCGGTCTCGCTGGCGCTTGGCGTCTCGCTTGCCGTGCTCATCGGGACCACGTTTGCCGCCGTCGCGAGCAACGTGATCCTGCGGACGCAGGCGCGCGGGCGCCTGCGCGCCGAGCTCGGACGCGAGCCCACCGACGACGAGATCGAGCGCGACATCGACGACGCGCTGCGGCGCTACCGCTTCACCTGGGGCGGGCTTGCCGAAGGGCAGGACGCCTCTCGGGGGCTGCGGATCCGCGACGACCCGCTGCCGCCCGAATGGCAGGCGATGGGCTGGAAGCTCGGCCGCGACGAGGAGCGCGCGGACACCACGGCGCTCGACGCCGCGCACCGCCAGCTCGACGCCTTCCGCGGCGGACGGCTGCGCCACGGCGAGCTTGCGCTTGGCAACCTCGACGCGTCGGCAAACGCGCTGCAGGCGCTGCGGGCCGAGCGGTCGGCCAAGGAGGCCGCGCGTCCGTGGAACCGCTTCAAGGCGTGGCTGCGGAGGCTCTTCGACCGGGCGTTCCACCGGCAGGCGGCGCACTAGGAAAGACGCGGCGCGGAGCGTGTATACGGATGTATACGTGTGTATACATCGCACATACGCCGGGTCGGGGCCTCGCGCACGCGGCTTCGAACTCGCGCAGGTGCCGCGCGATCGCGCGTGGCGCGATCGCGCAACCTGCGCTCGCGTTTGGAGGACTTCGCTGTGCGCGCGCCGCGTGCGCGCGGCGCGCGCAGTCGCTCGTCCTCCAAACGTTCGCCGATCTGCGGATCGGCTCACGCTCCTCGGGACCCTTTGGACGTCCCGCCATCGGTCGGCGCTCTGCCGGAAATGCGGCGCGCCGATCGCCGACGCGTGCGTCGGCGCTCGGGGGTACGGCTGTTACGCGCTGTCCGGCTCGGGCAGCTCGTGCGGTGGCAAGACGTGCGCTTGGTTCCACCCGGCGCGCGAGGCGAACGCCGCCTCGACCGAGGAGGCTGCGGGAACCGCAGCGGGTTGGGGGTGAGGGCGAATCCGCCCTCGCCTCCTTACCGTTCTCGCGTGATCTGGTGTTTTGTCAACACTTGCTGCGCCGGTCGCGCTCAAGAATCAACCCAGTAAGAGCCGAAGCCTCAAGGCGACGACCCGTGAGACGCCCCTTTGGGTGTGGGCATGGTTTCGTGGACCTTGGTCGTCGTAGGAAGCGTGTGCGCATGGGCGCTCCTTGCGCCCAGCGCGCTGGCGTGCTGGCCGGATTGCCTGCCCGTGCAGGCGGATTCGGCCCGTGAACACCGCCCGGCCGAAAAGCCGGGCAACGGCGGAGGCAACGGCAACGGGAACGTCGCCCGGCCGTTGTGCTGGCCGGATTGCGGCAACCTGTTCCCGCCGTAGGCGGCAAAGACCGAAGGGGCTGCGTCAGAGGGCTGCGAGCCAGCCCTCCATTTCTTTTCTTTGGCGGCTGCCAAAGCCGATACTTTCGGTCACGTTCTGTGTGCCGCTTGAAATCGGAGGCGTTGTTGTGGCTCGTCGATGGACGACGCGACCGCGCTGCGGCTCAAGAAGATCGAGCTGAGCTTGCAGGCTGCGGAGCGGACGGCCGCCCTGGAGAGCAATTTCCGGATCGCCGTCATCGCGGTGTTGCTGACGTTTGCGGCAAGCGCCGGGCTTGCCGCCGTGGTGGGACAGTTGCCGATGGTTCCCGCCGGGCTTGCGCAGCTTGCCGCAAGCATCGTTCTTGCTACACAGGTTCGCGCCCTTCGCACGGTTGGCAAGACGATCGAGGCTGCCGCCGGCGAGGCCATGGCATCCATCGATACATTGATAGGAGGGGGAGGTGAACAGCTTCGTGATGTCCAAGCCGACGCCGGAAGAGCTCCGCGCTGAAACGCGGCGACTGCTTCGGATGGTCGAGAGAGTCGCCAATCGGCCGTTCCTCTGGCCGCGGCGGGAGTCCTGAAGGGAAGCTGCCGTCGCTACGCCAACGCCGCCAGCCATCCTTCGATCTCGCTCTTCCGCTCCTTCCCGAGCATCCCGTCCTTCGTCCATCCGCGCAGCGCGTAGTACTCCTCGAGCATCTTCCCGAAGCCTTCGCGCTCGATGCGGTGGCCCGCGGCCATGCGAAGGGGCATGGGGTCGTCGAAGTAGCGCTTGGGCAGCGTGTCGTCGGCGCGCGTGACGCCCTCGCGCGTGTTGAACAGGCGCTCGGCGTCGAGCACGTTCTTGCCGATCTGCACGACGTCCTCGCGGGACAGATCGAGCCCGCAGGTGAGCCGCGCAAGGTCGGCCACGATGGCGAAGTCGACGAGGTGCGGGC
>DATLFM010000039.1 GCA_035541015.1 Candidatus Thermoplasmatota archaeon | reverse complement strand
TGCTGGGCGTGTTCGCGTACTTCCTCTACAAGGCGCGTCAGGCGCCCGCGCTTGTCCCCGCCGCGGCGCAGGCCAAGAACGACCGCTCGCGATCGCTTCTGCTGTTCTTTGGCGCAGCTGCGCTCGTGCTTGCCGCAAGCGAGCTTGTGGTCCGGTCGTCCGTTTCGCTTCTTGCGGCGACGGGCGTCTCGCCGGAGGTCCTTGGCCTTACGGTCGTAGCGGTGGGAACGTCGCTTCCGGAGCTCTCCGTGCTTGCGCAGGCCATCCGCGCGGGCGAGCACGACTTGGCCCTTGGAGACCTCTTTGGCGCCTGCACCGTGAACCTGACGCTCATCCTTGGCGCCGTGGCCGTGGTGGGCGGCGGGCCCGTCGATCTTGCGCCTCTTTCCGGAGCGGTTCCCTTCCTTCTGGCCGGCATCCTGCTCTGGTGGTACCTCTTGGTCCGCAACCGGCCGGCCTCGCGCCGGCTCGCCATCCTCCTGATCGCAGCCTACGCGGCGTTCGCGCTCCAGCAGCTTGGATGGCTTTTTCCCGCGCGAGGTTGACGCCCGGCCGCCGCCGTTCTCCGTGGAACGTGCGCGAAGCTTTTCGACGCTGGAGGGAAAGCCCTGCGCATGACCGAACCATCCCGAGAGCAGAGCCTGCGCCGCGAGCGGGAGATCCAGCAGACGAGGGAGCGGGTTGAGCAAGGCGAGCGGCCGTGGCAGGAGCACACGGGCGTGCTAAGCGTCGTGGCGGCCGTCCGCGATCTCCGCTTCCCCACGACCGTGGAGGACGTGGCGCAAGAGGCGGGCGACCGGGAGGTTCGCATCTCGGAACGGACGCAGCTTCCCCTGCGGCGCGTGCTGGGGAAGCTCAAGGACGACACGCAGTTCGTCTCCGTGGGGGACTTCCAGACGGCCGTGCAGACCCACTGGGAGGGCATCCGGAACCTCGAGGTGCCGCCCGAGCAGTGGCCGCCCGCGCCGCCTCAGTTCCGTCCGGAACGGTAGCCGGTCTCGACCTGCCCACCCCGCACGCGCGGGGGCCAAGGGGACCCAAAGACCTTCGCCCCCGTTCCCATGGCGCCCTCGCGTCCGGCTATATGCGGTCCGCCGCGCAAAGGAAGAGACGGCCCGCGCCGAGGATCCTCCCTATTCTGTGCCTCCCTCCCGCGGGCTACCTCCCCTTTTCACCCGTCTTGCGCTTGCGCGGATTGGCGCCGACCCTGCCGCGGCAAAGCCTATATGCGGCCGGTCCATGCGTCGCCCCGGTGTCCCGCGTGAAGACGATCCGCAGCGATTGGGGCTTCCAGAACCGCATGGCGAAGCTTGCCCCCCGCGGCAAGAGCGTCATGCTCGCGGCCGACCACGGCTACTTCCTGGGTCCGACCTCCAAGCTCGAGGATCCCCGTTCCACGCTTGCGCCGCTTCTCCCGCACGCCGACGCGGTGGCCGTCACGCGAGGCGTCGCGCGCACGAGCCTTCCTCCTGAGACCTCCGCCGCGCTCATCCTTCGCGTGTCGGGCGGCGCCTCGGTCCTCATGGAGGACCTTTCGAACGAAGTCGTCACGACGTCCGTGGAGGACGCCGTTCGGCTCAACGCGTCGGCCGTGGCGCTCTCCGTCTTCGTGGGCGCCCAGGGCGAGCATCAGACGCTGTCCGCCTTGGGCGAGCTCGTGAACGAGTGCGAATCCATCGGCATGCCGGTCCTTGGCATCACGGCCGTGGGAAAGGAGCTCGAGAAGCGCGACGCGCGCTACCTTTCGCTCGCCAGCCGCATTTGCGCCGAGTTTGGAGCCTCGATGGTGAAGACGTACTACTGCGACGACTTCGCCAAGGTCGTCGAAGCTTGCCCGGTCCCCATCGTGATCGCCGGCGGTCCCAAGCTTTCCACGCCCATGGACGCCTTCGTGATGGCACGCGGCGCCATGGAAGCAGGCGCCATCGGCGTGGACATGGGGCGCAACATCTGGCAGGGCGAGCACCCCGTCGCCATGATCCGAGCCATCCGCGCGATCGTGCACGACGGGTACACGGCCAAGGAGGCCGACCAGCTCTACGCCGAGGTCCGGTCCGGCAAGTCCAGGTGATCTCCGCGTCGTTTGCACCCGCGCCCGGCTCGCTTCCGGAGCGTCACCGCGTGGCCGTGTACCGCGCCAACGACGACGTCCGCATCGAAGAGCGGCCGCTGCCGTCCCCTTCGGCGGGCGAAGCATTGCTCCGCATCCGCGCAAGCGGCGTCTGCGGAAGCGACGTCATGGAATGGTACCGCAAGCCCAAGGCGCCCACCGTCCTTGGGCACGAGGTGGCCGGCGACCTCGCTTGGGTCTCGCCGGAGATCCGCGGCTGGCGCGCCGGCGACCGCGTCGTCGCCACGCACCACGTCTCCTGCGGGACGTGCCGCCATTGCCGGCGGGGAAACGACGCCGCCTGCGCGCTTCTGAAGACGACCCATTTCGATCCCGGCGGGTTCTGCGAGTTCGCACGCCTGTCTCCCGTGCACGTGGCGCGGGGACTGCTGCGGCTGCCCGAGGACATGACGTACGAGGAGGGTTCGTTCGTCGAGCCGCTTGGGTGCGTGCTTCGGGGCCAGCGCAACGCCGGCGGTGTCCGCCCCTCGGATTCCGTGCTCGTCCTAGGCGCGGGCTTGTCGGGACTCTTGCACGTGCAGGTCGCCGCCGCCTGCGGAGCCAGCGTGCTGGCCGCCGACCTCGTGCCCTTCCGGCTGAAGGCAGCCGAACGCATGGGCGCTCGCGCCGTCTTCGACGCGCGGTCCTTCGACGCGGCCGCGCTTCGGGCCCAGAACGAGGGGCGGCGAGCCGATCTCGTGGTCGTCACGGCGGGCGCGCCCTCGGCCCTTGCGCGTGCGTTCGAATGCGTCGAGCCGGGAGGGGCCGTGCTGTTCTTCGCGCCGACGATGCCCGGAACGCGCGTCGAGATGCCGTTCAACGACCTGTGGCGCGACGAGGTTCGCCTGTGCAGCACGTACGGCGCCTCGCCGACGGACCTGCAGGACGCGTTGGGCCTCCTGGCCCGGCGGGAGGTGGACGTGCGAGAGATGGTGACCCACCGCCTTCCTCTGGCCCGCGCGGCGGAAGGCTTCGCGTTGACGGCGGGCGCCGGCGAGTCGCTGAAGGTCGTGCTTGCGCCCTAGGTTCCGCGGTAGCGCCCGCGCCGCACGATCTGGGCGAGGGACTCCTCGACGGGTTTCGGATCCTTGGCCTCCGACCGATACCCGCCGAGAACGAAGTCGAAGAGGCCTTCCGCATGCGTGGCCGAGAGCGCCTCCATGAGGACGTGCAAATCCGTTCCCTTGTCCTCCGGGTCGCGCGACCGCACGCCAAGGCCAAAGTCAAGAAGCGCCACGCCGTCGCCATGCGCAAGGAGGTTGCTCGTCGTGAGGTCGCCGTGCACGACGTCGGCATCGTGCAGGCGCGCGACGGCCTCCCCCGCCGATCGAAGGAGGTTTTCCAGGTCCTTTCGGGACGCTTCCCCCAAAACCTCGCGAAGCCGGGGCGCGGCGAGCTCCTCCATCCAAAGCTCGCCCTGCTCCGGCCGGATGTCAAACACGATGGGCGTGCGCACGCCGGCCCGCTTGGCCTCGGCCAGGAGACGGCCTTCCGTCCTCGTTCGTTGCGCGCGGAGGGCCCCGTCGATCTGCGGGTGACGGTAGCGCTTGGGCAACCGCCGCTTGACGACGGCGGGACGGCCGCGGTAGAGGACGCGGAACACCTGCGCTTCGGCGCCGTGCGCAAGCACGCTTGCGCCCGCTGCTCGAAGCTCGCTCCCGCGCGCCTCTTCGACGGGCCACCGGACGGGCACGTCGTCCGTGCGCTGCGTCGGGAGGATGACGGACTCGGCAAGCGGCGTGGCCATTCCGGCGCGGTGCTGGAGGATCCCCTGCCAGGCGATCATCGCGCCGTTGTCGACGCACAGCGAGGGCTCCGGCGCAAACGATCGCGCGCCCCGGTCCTCGCACATCTGCGCGACCATCTCGCGCAGGCGGGCGTTGCACGCGACGCCGCCGCCCAGCAGGACCTCTTCCTTCCCCGTGTGCGCAAGCGCGCGCTCGGTGACCTCCACGAGCATGCCAAAGGCCGTCTCCTGCAACGAGAAGGCCACGTCCTCGAGACGATGGGCGGCGGCAAGCTTCGTGGCCGCCGTGACAAGCCCGCTGAAGGCGACATCCATGCCCTTGATCGTGTAGGGCAACGGAAGCAGCCGGTCGCCCGCGCGCGCCAACGCCTCGACGCGCGGCCCGCCCGGAAACGGAATGCCTTGCTCCCGCGCGAACTTGTCGAGCGCGTTGCCCACGCCCACGTCGAGCGTCTCGCCGAAGACGCGGTATCGCCCGTCGCGAAGCGCGATCACCTGCGTGTTGCCGCCCGAGACGTACAGCAGGAGCGGGTCGCGGGCCTCGGTGACGAGGCGGCCGATCTCGAGGTGCGCCACGCAGTGGTTCACGCCCAGGAGCGGCACCTCGAGGCTTGCCGCAAGCGAGCGCGCGGCCGTTGCCGCGGCGCGAAGGCACGGTCCCAGGCCCGGGCCTTGGCTGAAGGCGACGATCGAGACGTCGGCGTAGCCCACGCCGGCCTTCGCAAGGGCCTGGTCGAGGAGGTCGGGCGCGAGGCTTGCGTGGTGCGTGGCCGCCTCGCGCGGGTGGATGCCGCCCGTCTCGGGCCGCAGCATGTCGGCCACGTTGGCGAGGATCGCCCCCTCGCCTGTCACCACGCCGACGCCAAGCGTGTGCGCGGTTCCCTCGATGCCGACGCAGATCACGCCGCGAGCAAGGCCGGCGCGGGCGGAAGAAGGTTTCGTCGCGTCGCGCGCGCAAGCGGCATGGCAAGGTGGCGGCGCGCCCGCGCGGGCACCTCGTACCAGCCGGGCGCAAGCTCGCGCGGCGCCGCGGCGAGGACCGCCGCGCCGCGGGGAATGCGGACGCCGCAGCGTCGACAGCGGTACGGCGCAAGCGCCCCCGCGCTCTTGGCCGCGCGACCGCACGACGGGCATCGCGGATTTTCGACCGCTCGCGGGCGCGGAGCGGCAAGCGCCTGCACGCAAAGCTTCTCCAGGTGGATCGCGCGTCGCGGGCCGACGCCGCCGCAGGCGACGATCCCGTCTCCCGCCGAAAGCTTGCGTACGACGTGGCGGAATCCCTTCGTGGGCTCAAACGCAAGACAAGTCACGGTCCCCGTGGAATCTTCCAGATCGAAGCGGACGTGGCCACCCGGCAGGTTTTCCGGCCGGCTCGTCACGCGCCCGGCCACCCGCACGGACTCGAACGTGCCGATGTCGGCCACGCGGCGGCTCACGAGGTGATCGTCCGTCCCGTGGTTCGTGCGAAAGAGCGTGCGTTCGGAGGGCACCTCGCCTCGCACGCGCGCGGCCGCTTGCGGCAGGTCCTCCGGGTCGTCGCCGCGGATGCCCCACAGGACCGGGCACGGCGAGCCGGGGACCATGACCACCTCGTCGTTCTCGAAGTCGTAGCTGTCGAACGTGGACGGGAACGCCGTCGCCATGTCGGCCACCGAGCGCGCGTCCACCGCGCGCGGCGAGCCCCACCGATTCCGCGCGCGGTACGCCACGAGCTCCCAGCTGGCGTTCGCGTCGGGCGTCCAGGCCACGGCAGCCGTGGCGCCGATCACGCCAAGCGCGCCGTTGAAGCCTCCCGCGCGCGCGTCGCAGCCGGCGAGCGCGGCGTCGGCCTCCGCCCGCGTCACGATGCGCCGGACGGCCGCTTCGTAGAACGAGCGCGGCGGCGGGCGCCTTGCAACCACGATGCCCGGGTTCGTGTCCGCGTCCGACAAGTCGCAAAGCGTCCGCACGACGGACTCCACCCGCCGGTAGGCCTCGTCCAGGGAAAGCGCGCCCTCAAACCGCATCGCCACTGCGCCGTTCCCGCGCGTCTTCCACGGAACCATGGGGTTCAAGCGAACGAGCGAAGGGGGTTGCGCAAGCGTGAGCTCGGGGAAGGCTTCCCGAATGCGGTTGGAGAGGTACGTCGTGCAGCCGCCGCGGCGGCTGTCCGTGTCGTCGATGCCGATCCACAAGGGATCCTCGCCTCCTACGCCGTCGGCCGTATCTCCACGGCCTTTCCGTGCATCGTGAGCGCGCGGGCCGCGTCGCGGGGAAGGCTCACGACGTCGCCGCGAGCAAGCGTGTACGTGCGAAGGTCGCTTGCGGTAAACGGAGGCACGGATTCGAGGAGGCGCACGAGGACGCGCACGGCCGCCCGCGGCGCCGGGGACGCGGGGGCCGGCGCGGCCTCGACCGAGGCTGGGGCCTCGCTCGCCGTCGCCGCGGGCGCAACGGGCGCGGGATCGGGGGCAGGCGCGGCGGGCGTGGAAAGAGCGGCTTCCGGGCGGCGCAAGAGACCCCGCCGCGCCTCGCGGAGCGTCTCGAGGAGACGGTGCGCGAGGTCGACCTCCTCCTTGAGCATGTTCGTCGTGTCGAGGTTGCCCCCGCGCGCGGCCGTGAGCGCGCGCGCCACGACCTTGCGCTCGCGGGCCTCGTAGAGGGCCTCGGCGACGTGGCGGATGTTCGAGAGCTCGTCGTGCAGGATCGTCCCCTTGCCCGAGCCGGGCGCGCGCGACTGCTCGCGCAGGTAATCCTCCTGGAGCCCCCGCAGGTGACGCTCGAGGTCCCCGAAGAACGACGACTCCATCTTCTGGAGGCCGGCCGAGCGGCTCTCGCGCTTCAACCGGTCCTGGATGGACTCGTAGGAGAGCGGAGCCTGCACGCGTCGCGTAGTCCCGGGCGGGGTTACGTGCCTTTCGGTTGCGCACGGACGGGGTTCGAAAGCGTGCCCACCCGCTCGATGCGCGCCACCGCCAGGTCGCCCGGATGAAGCGGCCCGACGCCCGCAGGCGTGCCCGTCGCGAGGATGTCTCCCCGCTCCAGTGTCATGACCTCGGAGACCCGCGCGATGGCCTCGGGGATGCGGGCGACCATCTGCGAGGTGGACCCCCGCTGGCGGATCTGGTCGTTCACCCGAAGCTCGATCGCAAGCGCGTGCGGGTCGGGAACGTCGGCGCGGGGCACGACCGTGCCCACCGGCGCAAACGTGTCGAAGCCCTTCGACGCCGTCCACGGCCGACCCTGCTTCTTCGCCTGCGCCTGCAGCTCGCGTGCGGTGACGTCGAGCAACGGGGCGTACCCGAGCACGTGGTCCATCGCGCGCGCGACGGGCACGTTGCGCGCGGTGGAGCCGATCACGACGGCAAGCTCCACCTCATGGTCCACCCGGCCCACGCCCGGCGGGATCAGGATGGGCTCGCCGTCGTGGACGATGGCCGAGGCGGGCTTGAGGAAGAAGAAGAACTCGGGCGCGTTGGGGTTGCCCATCTCGCGCGCGTGCTCGGCGTAGTTTTGCCCCAGGCAGACGATCTTGCCGACGGGGATCGGATGCGCCTCTCCGCGGAGCCGGACCCAGCCCACGAGGGCGCATGCGGGCGGGCCCTATACGTTTCTACCGCTGCGCGGCGGCCTCTTTTATGACCCTAAAAGAGGAACGACAGGAGAAGGGCTGCTGGCCGACGGGACCACAAATCTTATTTGCCTTGATGACGACCGGGCCGCGAAGGTGCAGTCATGTCCAGGCCGTCGTCCGCCCGGAAGCTTTCCGTCCTAGCCATGCTTCTTGCAGCCCC
Organism: Candidatus Thermoplasmatota archaeon; assembly: GCA_035541015.1. NCBI lineage: Archaea > Methanobacteriati > Thermoplasmatota > Thermoplasmatota archaeon. The sequence goes on along the minus strand of DATLFM010000039.1, from coordinate 27,116 downwards.
CTTCCTGGCCGGCTGCCTGGGTGGCGAGGCGCCAGGCGAGCCCGTGGACCCCGCGACGCAGGACCCGACGGGCGGCGTGAACCCCGGCGACGCGGCAGACGAGGTTGACAACGCGACGGAGGACGCTTCGGAGTACGTCTGGAAGAAGCAGGAGTATTCCGGCACGATCGTCACCGTGGGGCCCGTGAACGCGCCAAGTGCAAGTCAAACGGTCCAGCGCTTCGAAGCCGGGGAGGAAACCAGGGAGATTCTTTTGGATGTGACGACCCAAGGCGGCGACGTGATGGTCCTCGTTGCCGATCCCGATTGCAGCCCAAACAGCGGTTGTGAGGATTCGTTCAGTACGTCCGCCGGATCGGGCCAATACTCAATCAAGACCCCGAAGGCCGGTGAGTGGACCATCCGCTTCTTCGGCAACGCGATTGGACCTGCCCAAATCCAGTGGAAAATGATGGTTTCGCAGGAAGTTCCAGCCTGACTTGCTTGAAACAGCCGGGGGCATCTTCTACGGCGGAGTTCCGGGCACGCGCATTCCGGGCTTGAATAATTGAACCCAAATTCCGTCATTGCCCTGATGCAATCGCCGCCCTGGCTTTGTCGGGAAGCTTTAAGCACATTCCAACCAATTGGGTCGCGGGTGAAGGGTTGGCACATAGGGCACTCTTGTGTGTATTTCTATTGATTGCGGCCGTTTTCTTGATTCCGAGTGCGATTGCCGTCTCGGATTGCGATGGGGTTTATTCCGCAAATGGAGACGTGGGCGTGGCGTACCAAGGGCAGGCCGTGCCTATTTTGGTAGCCCAAACACAAAGCTATATTTGCGCCGGCTGGCAGGGCGACATGAACGACTTCTGTATCGGTGCGTACAAAGAGGACGGCTGGGTTTTCGGGATCAAGTGTATCGGCGCCAGTACGTAGCTTGGGAATGTACGCCGCTCGTACAACAAGAATAAGATACCTGAAACTGAGATGAGTTCCCAATGCTTAGCACATCGTGGCGACCCGTGGTTGCGCTTCTCCTCACTGCCCCGCTCTTGGCCGGCTGCCTCGGGGCCGACGAGAGCGTCGATCCTGCCTCGAACGAGGGCCTGGGCGATCGTCTCGACCGCGAACCGGGCGAGATCGTGGACGAGGTCGACAACGCGACCGAGACGTACGTCGCCTTCCAGCGCGTGTTCGAGGGACGGCTTCCGGACCCCAACGCCCAGATCGGCCTCATCCACGAGTGGCCCTTCCCCGTCGTGGAGGACGCCGTCGAGATCGTCGTCGTCTACACGGTCACGTACACGGGCAACCACCCGCCCATTCTGTTCCTCTACGACGCCAAAGACGAGCGCGCGGCCAACAGCCGCGAGGAAGGCTGCGGCGCCATCGAGCCGGCCGTGAACAAGAAGCTCGAGTGCACGATCCGCCTGTCCAAGGGCCTCGGGGCCGGCGACTGGAGCGTCGTCGTGGCCAACCAACTCGGCCTCACGGTCGTGGCCGACTACTCGGCCGACACGACCGTGCTCGCTCTGCGCGGCCCGGCGGCCGAAGCCCCGGCGGAAGCCTAGACGGGCGCGTCGGCAAACAGCGCCTTGCGGCGCAGCATCATGAACATGGCGGCGGCAAGCGGAAGCTCGTGCTCGCCCGCCGCGACGTCCCACTCGCGCCCCCCAAGACGGAAGCGGTCGGGTGCTCCCACCTTGACCCGGACCGGCGGCTCGCGCTCGCTCCAGGCAACCGCGTCGACGAGCGGATCGTACGCCGGCAGGTTCTCCAGCGGGACGATCGTCACGCGAAGCCCCGTCTTGCCGTGGATCGAGCCCGGGTGGCGGATGAGGCGCTTCACGTCGCTTGTCACGGGCTCGTCCGTCTCGCCGGCCGTCTCGACGGCGACCTCCTGCTTCCAACGCTCGAGGAGCGGCTTCGGTAGGACGGCGGAGACGGCCTCGCCCGACGCGGCTTGCTTTCGCGCCACGGCTTCGAGCGTCTCCCGCGCGCGCTTTTCTCCCACGCCGGGAACGGCAAGCAGCGCGGCCAGAGCCTCTTCCTCCGGCATGGCGCGCAGCGCGTCGACGCGCCGCAGGATTGCGCGCGTGAGCCGCCCGCCCCAGCCGGGCTCGTCGGCCGAGGGAAGGACGGGCGCCCGGCGGGCCTTCCGTCGGAACTCGTCCTGCATGTACGCCCGCTCCCGCACGAGCGTGTCGAGCGCGAGCCCATTGGCCGTCACGTAGTCGACGATCTCGCGGCGCTCGGGGCTTCCAAGCGGCAGCACGTCGGGGTGCGTGACGTGGACGTGGTAGCCGCGTCCGCCCGAGAAGACGATGCGAAGGTCGTCCTTGGAGAAGCCGAAGTCGCGAAGGAGGAACTCCTCGACGAGCCATACCGCTTCGCCGCGCACGCGCGCGAGAAGCTCGTGGAAGGGCTGCCCCGCGGCGCCGGGCAGGTGGTCGGCGTCGAGGTCGAAGATGAGATCGGCGCCAAGCCAGTGCTTCTCCTCCATGGTGGGCGCGGCGGGCGTCTCGTAGTACGCTGTGCTGTAGTAGGCGTGGGCCGGCACGTCGCGCACGAGGAAACGCTGCAGCTCTTCGCGGGAGCGGAATCCGAGGTGACGCGAGACGAAGCGCTTGCCAAGGTACATGAAGCCCCATTCGCGCCGCCCAAAGCGCGGCGGCATCCAAGGGTCGGTCCGCGCGTAGTGCTCGCGGAGGCGCTCGTTCACGAACTCGACGGTTCGCGCGATCGCGGCTTCGAGCGCAGGGTTGGGAGGCGAGGACGGCGCGGGCGACGGCGAAGACAGCGCGGCGGCGGGGGGTGCCTGGGTCGACGGCAAGGTGCCGGGGGGCGATCCCATCGCGGGCCAAGGAGCCGCGGACGGCTTCAAGGTTACCGCGTGCCACGGGTGTCGTCGTCGCGCAGGATGCCAAAGTCGGCAAGGAAGCCCCGGAAGCGGGCGAACTCCCGGAGGAAGGTCTCGCCCTTCTCCGTGAGCTTCCAGGGCGGCCCCGTGACAAGCCCCGCCTCCGCAAGCTCGGCGAGGTAGCGTCGCATGCGGTCGCTTGGCAGGTTCGCCTCAAGCTGCACGGGCGTGATCTTGGCGCCCTCGCCGCCCTGGGCCTTCACGGCCCGCAGGATGTCCGCGTAGATGGCGACGCGGTCACGCGTCATTGGGCGGACCCTCCCCGCGCGTCGCGGGCCATCGCAAGCAGCAGGGCGGCCAGGCCGACGACGAGGGCGAGGTTCGCCGCCGTGAAGAGCGTCGACCGCAGGCCCGCGTCGGCCACGGCCACGGCGGCGAGGAAAACCTGGCTTGCGGCAAGCCAGCCGTAGCCGACGACGACGAGGGCGCGGTTGAGGCTCGTCCGGCCGCTTGCCGCAAGGTGGGCCGTGACGCCGGCCACGAGAAGGGCCGTGAAGCTGTGGCCCACCGTGACGGCGGCCCGCAGGCTCGTCTGCGTGAGCGAGAGCACCGCGAAGGGGACGAGGAGGGCCACCGCGCAAAGCAGCAGGACGTGGTAGGCGATCGTGGGCTCGCGCTCGGGCGAGTCGCCGTGGCGCGCGCGCAGCAGGTACCCAAGGGCGATCGCCGTGAAGGACGCGACCTGGAGGACGAGGTGCAGGACGTGCCAGCCACCGTAGGGCGAGTCGAGGATGGCCGGAAGCGTGAGGGGGGCCGAGAGCGCCAGTCCCAGGAAGCCAAGGCCCGGCAGCCGGAGGACGGCAAGGCCCCCCAGGCGTTGGGCCGCGAGGAGGAACCGCGCGCCCAGCAGGAGGGCAAACGCCGTGCTGGCAACGCTGGCGAAGGTCGTGACGGCTTCGGGCCCTAGCACCATCGGGGCGGACACGCTCGCAAACGCATTTGAACCCGGCGAAAACAATCCGCCGGCGCCAGGGCCGACCGGTCAGAAAGAGAAGGACCGGGACTGCATTGACAGCCGTATGATGGTGACGATACGCTACCGGTCCCGGTCCAAGCCTTGGTTAGTTTCCTGCCGAAGATAAGCGAAATGGACTTGGCGTACATGCAGCAAATCTCAAGCCCCCGTCCTGTCTTCCCCCTCCTGATTCCCGTGCCCTTCGAAGAGTACGACGTAACGTTCCAAGGGATCACCAACGCCTTGGGCTTCGAGGCGGGCGAGGGGGCGCTCCGGGTTTGGGGCGACTACGAGGCATATAAAGCCGAGGTGGTGGCGATCGAGGAGACTCGAGGCAGCCGTCGCAACGCGTTCACCATCGTGCGCCTGACCATGCCCACCCCCGCGCCCCAAGAGGTTCACGTCGCGACAAGGGGCGCCGAGGAGGACTTCGGCGTGCCCCCCCTTCCCGCGCAGGCGACCGGAAACCCCGCATTCGAAAAGAAGCTCGCCCTCCACGCGGCCACGCCCGCGGCCGGGTCGGTCGTTCCCACGGACATCCTGAACAAGCTGTCGGTGGACACGGAGCGCCTGCACCTCTGGGTGAAGGGCCACGAGGTCGGGTACGAGATCCTCGGCGAGAACGCCGACGCCAACTACTGGATCAACGCCATCGAGCTCTTGGGAAAGGTCGCCGACCGCGTGCGCAAAGGCTAGGGCGATGCCCCGGATCTCGCGCCGCGGCGGGGGATTCACCGTCGTCGACCTTTTCTCCGGCGCCGGCGGAGGCACGCGCGGCTTCCACGAGGCTGGCTTCCGCACGCTTGCGGCCGTCGAAGGCTACCGGCCCATCGCGGAGACCTTCACCAAGAACTTCCCGAAGGTGGAGGTGATCTGCGACGACTTCAAGCGCGTCGATCCGGCCACGCTTCCGTCGTGCGACGTCGTCCTTGCAAGCCCCCCCTGCGAGCCCTTCACGGCCGCCAACGCGAAGCGCTACGCCGATCCCCTCGACCGCCTCTACAAGGACCGCGTGGGGGGGCTCGTGTTCCACACGATCCGCGCGGTGAAGGCCGTCGCGCCCCGCGTCTTCGTGATGGAAAACGTGCCGGGCATCGCGGAGGGTGCCCTCGTTCCCGAGCTGCGCCGCCTCTTCCGCTCGGCGGGCTATCCGCGGATCCATTTCAACCGGATCGCGTGCGAGGAGCACGGGCTTCCCAGCCGGCGCAACCGGATCTTCGTCTCGAACGTCAAGCTCGATCTCCCGCGCGTGGAGCGGCCCCCGACGGCCTGGGAGGCCATCTCCGATCTGGAGAGCCTGGAGGCCGACGTTCCCAACCACGAGGAGCTCACGATGAGCCGGCGCGAGCGAGGCCGCGTGGAGGGCTTGGGGACGGGCGACTCGATCTACCACTACCGCTCCGCCACGGGCAAGGTCCTCGGGCACAAGACGCGCATCCGCGCAGACGAGCCGGCGCCTACGGTCATGGGATCGTCGCGCTTCCTGCACCCGTTCCAGGATCGCTACCTTACGGTTCGCGAGCACGCGCGGCTCATGTCGTTCCCCGACGAGCACGTCTTCCTGGGCGGCCGCAACGTTCAGTACGACGAGGCTGGCGAGGCCGTGCCGCCGCTGGTGGCCCGGCAGATCGGAGACCAAGTCCGAGATGCCATTGAAGGGTCGCTACGGGTTGTTGGCTGATGACGAGTCGCCTCGGGCCCGCGCGATCCAAGCAGGCGGGAGCCGGCGGAGGGCAGGACGGCCGGCTCGTGGCCGGCCTCTCCGGCTCAAACCGTCGCCGCATCTGAGGATCCGCTCCGAACGGCGGCCTCCACCAGTTGACCAAAGTATCGCAGTGCTCGTTCGGAAAGAGGTGTTTCCGATGCGTCGGGATCGGCAAACGTCCTGATGTGGAGCCGAGCGTTGAGTTGGTAGAACGATGTGAATCGGTCGTCGTTGCTGGGGGCGTAGACTTGATTCGCCTGGAGAATCGGAATTCCGGCGACGACCTCAAGCCGGTGCGGGGCGTGCTCCGCGAGCAATTCGACCCAGCCATCGCCCGGGACGATCAGGTTAAGGTCGGGCGTTTCGAGCCTTGGCGCTACGTGCCCGAGGTACGGCGAGCAGCCGGCGATCGAAACTCCGTACCCCCATCCGGGTCCTTGAGGCAATCGGAGTCCAAACAACCACGCGCGCGGCAGCTCGCTGGGGGCAAGCCGGATGTGGCGGACATCCAAACCTTCCACGAACTCAACTTTCGCAGACCGATCTTCACCGTTGGAAAGGAGCCAACGTGCCTCGACCCGGTGCGCCGATCCATAGTCGAGCGTCCCGAAAAGGTACTCCGCGGCAAGCTCCGTCGGGGACCAGAGCGTTACGACGAGCCCCTGGGCGTCCCGCCCGATTGTCGTGAATTGCGCGATCGCCTGCGTGGCGCTGCCGGGCACGATACTTCCATCGACGAACCAGTCGATCGTCGCTCCGTCGATGCAACCCCTCAACGTGGAGACCATTCGGGGCTTGCGCTCGTACATGTATCCGTCGGCGGAATTGAACCAATCGAAAACGACGTTCCCGCGAAGGTTCGGGTCGGGCTGGCGGTTCCTCAAATCCACGTGCACGCTCATCGTGTCCTTGAATCGCAAGATCGTCCCGAAGTCCAACCGAGCTTCACCGGTCACATCGCGCACGGTGAGGCGGAAGGGTACGTCGCGGTCTGGCGGCAAGTTGCCAAGCGGGATGACAAGGAGCCCCTCGTGAAGCCATCCGACCCGATAAGTGCCCATGACACCATTGGCCGTCCGAGTCCCCGCACCAAAGCTCAGGCCGCGGAGAGCTTCACCGTCCAGGAACGCCTCGACACGCGCCAGACCGAGGTCGGCCACGTCACGGATTCGCACGACGAGGTCGGGCACCCGGCATACGAACTCCACGCGCGCCGGGATTTCAGGCCAATGCATGGACAAAGGGGCGACTTGGGACGGAGGGGCTCGATTCGAGGGGCCGACGAGTTCGATTTCGAAGGCAACGCCCCCGCTTCTACCCGACACCGTCCATTCGACGGCGTGGATCCCTCCGCCCAACCGAAGGGTGAAGGGAACCCACGCCGAAGGCCACGCCAGCAGGTTGACGGTGTCGGCGCGTTCCCCGTCGATGCGGACGGAAAGCCAGCCCGCTCCCACCGAGGGCGTCTGGGGGATCGCGCGCGCGTAGAAGGAGATGTACTCGACGTCGTCGGTCAGGATGCTGGCCCCCTGGACGGGCCCCTCCGAGACAGTGCGCAGCATCGTAGTCCCGCCGTCGGGAAGCTCGGCGGTGTCGAGCGTCCACGCATGGGACCCCCAAAGCCTCACAACGGAAGCGTCGAGAGGCTCGAGGAGATCCTGGAACGAAAGGGCGCGGACCGGCGCGTGCGCGCCCGCGTCGGTCTCGAAGGCGCCGAGGGGAAGCGTCGCGAGCACGATCAGAACCGCTGCGCTGCGCGTCACGCCGCTCACCGATCCAACCCGTCCGGCACCGCGTTCGCTTTGTTGCATGCCCGAAGGTCTGCGGCCAAGATGCGCTCGGCGGACCCCCCTGTAAGCAGGCCCGTGACCTTGGCCCCGAACCGGAATCCGGGGATCCACGTGCACTGGCCCGGCGCGATCGAGACCTCAAGGCGCAGGCGCGCGCGGCATTGCGCTCGGCCGGCACCGATCGCTTCGTTGCTCGCGCGACTGCCGTCGGGCCCGTCCAGTTGACACGACATCACCACGGGCTCTAGCCAACCGGTGGCGGTGGCCACGCCCGAAACGTCCAGCACGCATCGATCGGTCGATGCGGAGCATTCCGCCTTGGACTCGAACCAGGCGGCGATGGGACATTCTTCCCACGGGAGACAGCCAAGGCCGTCCGACGCCACCGCCGGCGGAAAGCCGACGACGAGAAACCCGAGAGCCAGTGCAATGCGCATGACCCTCGGGTTTGCCGCCGGCGGCATAAGCTTCCTACCAAGATAGCAGGACGGTTCTGCAGCAACGTCTCATTCGGGACAACGAACCCAGACAATCGCCGGACGAATCGACATGTGGGCTCCTTCGTAACCCCATACTTTGAAGCACGTGTCGACGTTTGCGGCGATGCTGATAACTACGTACGATTGGTGCTCGTTATCGGTCTCGAGTTCGACATCAAGGAACCAGCTTGCGACTTTGGCGCCAGCCGAAATGACGGCTTTCGAGCCCCGCTCAGAGGTGTAGGTGAGGTCCCTCTGCATCCCAGCGGGTACCTTGATAAGAGTTGCGTCGTGAGGCGGGTTGAGCGGTCCCGGATTTCCAACGAGCCTCGGGTTTTCCGCGGTGTTCTTCACAAACCCCTTGAAGTACTTCTTCATGCTGCCATCCGCATACTCGGCAACGCCGAACATACCGGGTCGGAAAAGTTCCCATGTTCCGTGCTCTGCGCCCGCCAACTGGCCCGTGCATTCTTCACGCGCCCGGAACGTCTGGTAATAACCTCCCCAGCTGGTCGGGCCGGCAGCAAACCCGCCGCTTGCCTTCGAATGAACGGTTACCTTTGCGCAGAGCCTATAGTAGATTTTCAGGTCGTATGCGACGCCGTTAGGAGGCGTCACCGTGTGGACCGATCCTACAACAACATCGCCAACTTCATCCCACACCCTCTTGGGCTGCTTTTCTTGCCACTCGCAGTATTTTTGGCTGTTTCCGCGCGCCATGCAAGAGGGCGGGGCCGGGTACGAGGATGGCCGGTACGAAGCCGTAGAATACGAGTGGGCAAGGGGTGCAAGCTCTTCTGCACCGGTTGACTCTCCCTCCTCGAAGCCGTCGGGGGCTGGCTCGTCGACGTGCAGACGCAGAATGTAGTCCCACCGCCACCAGTCCCCTTCGCGCGGCCAGAGCCAAGGCGCCCCGTACTGAATGTAGTACGTGCCCTCGACGACGGGTACGTTCCAGAAAATCGTATCGCCCGTGGACATGGGCATGGACGTCATTGCCAGGCGTCCGTCGTGCAGGATCGTATACCCGAAATTGGGAAGCGTGCCGGAGTATTCCATCGGCAGGATCAGGGTCCAAGGCAAAGGATCGTTGAAACTGGCAGAATTGTCGCCCCCTGTGCCGACGGTCAGCACAGGTGGGGCGCCGCGAAGGACCACGTCGACTCGCGACTCGTACCACGGAACCCGAATGTCCAGGGGGCCCCTTGCACGGTGATCTTCTTCGTTGAGCGTAATTCGTCCAAGGTACGGGATCCGCTTCTCCCACAGGAAGTCGCCGACGGTACGCTGCGGCAACGACGGGTTCGGATTCACGTCGATGGGAAGGGCGATCGCCGGCCCGTGTTCAGAGCGTTCGATCGTTCCCAGCAGAGCAGCGGCCGAGGGAAGGAGAAGCAGCAAAGCTGAGAAGACGGTCCACGACGCTGCCGGCACCGCACGGTTTCCGCTCATGCCCGAGCGATCGGCGAGAAGCAAGAAAAGGTCCCCCCCAATCTCGCCGAAGCTTGGCTCTAACGGACGATCACGGACGTTCGCGGGCCCCGCGTGGGCAGCGCTAAGAAGATCCCGCCGGAGGCGTGCGCTGCACCGCCACCACTTGCCGCGTGCGGCCGGCGGGCAGCAGCTGAACCAACCCATCGGCCGCCAAACGGCTTGTCGCGGCGCTCACCGTCGATTTGGGCAGGCCAAGTTCCGATTGAATGTCGATCTGGAACATGGAACCCCGTGCGCGTACGAGGGCGAGGACAGCGGCCGTCGCGGGCGCCGTCGTCGCGAGAATCTCCTTCCGGGCGCTGGGTGACGAACGCCCGCTTGCAAACCACCGCGCGTGCCCGTTTCCGGCCCGGTCCAGAACGCCCAAGCGATGCAACGTCAAGACGTGCGCCAGCGCAGTCTTGTAGGCAACGCCGTGGTGGCGGGCAATGGCACCCACACGCACGCCCGGGTTTGCGCAGATGAACTCGTAGATGCGCGAGCGCAAAGGATGGGCAAGGACGTCCTGACGCGAGATGCGATGGTACAAGGCGTACGCGGCGGCCAGAAGGGTACCGATCGCAAGGCCTACAAGCGGCAGAGGGTTCTGGGGTTCCAACGCGGATCCTCGCGGCAGCGCCGAAATCCGGGTTTGGTCGAAAAGTGAGCTCTCGCTCCGAGAGACGGGGTCCAAGGTTGTCGCTTGCGTCGTAGGGCTTGCCGTGGTCGGAGCAAGCGTTGCAACGCCCGCTGGTCCCGGCGCGCCAGTCTCTAAGGGCAGTGGTCCCGAGCGTTCAGGCGAAGGGATGGGAAGATGGGCTTCAGTTTCCGGGCTTTCGAGAGAGCAGAACTCTTTCTCCCCCCCAAAGATGGGAAGTTTGCACGAGCCCTGGACGAAGAGAGGCCTTTCGCTTGACCCCGGATCGACGCGGGCCTGGACGCTTGCACCGAGAACTTCCTGGGCGGCGGCTCGAGCGGGCTCGGGCGCAAACGTGGGATTGGAGTCCATCGGGCACGCAGGAGGTTTCGCTGCAAGCCGCTTGCGTTGCCCCGTTGACGACGGGTCGGCTTCGAAGGTGAACTCCAAATCTTCGCCGCTGCAGGGCCCATGGATGGAAGCTTCCCCGGTTCCCTGAACTCCCGCGTCGGACCCCGTGCCAAAGTTAGGCGCACATGTGGGGCTGCCAAACGGGCACGCATTCATGTCCGGTGCTGCGCCTGCCGCAGGCGCAAGCGCGATGCACGCGCTTACGACAAGCAAACGCGCCCCTCTCGCGGCCACGGATCTTTCACCCCGCCCGCCGTCGGCGACGATTGGCTTCAATCTGCACCCAATCTGCCTGGAGGGTGGAGAGCCCGCCAATGACGACCCTTCGTCTCTGGCGGCCCGCCGCCTCCGATAAACTAGGACCGGTTTCCGGCTGGGGGAACATGGCTTGCCTACAGTCCCCCGCCGCCAAATTCATAAGGCTTGTGGTCCGCCTGCTCGTCGGCCCACGCGGTCGCCGAAGATCTCCTCGCTTCAGGTCCCGCGGTTTGCGGCCATGCCCGATCCAATGCCCTTCGTTGTCGGAGGAAAACCCCAAGTTGCACGGTTGGAGCACGCTCATGAGTTCCTCGTGCTTCCTCCATCGAGCAGGTGCGCGCGCACTTCGAGAAAAACAGGAGCGGCGGTTAGGCCGTCTTGGGGGCGCAGCTTGACGTTTGTCCCGCGTCGTCGCCCCTGTTCGTTGCCTGCGCGGCCGTGGCAGGTCGGGCGAGTCGGCCGCAACCTGCAACCGGGCGCGAGTTTGGACCATGGCTTCGTCGGGCTCAAGAGGCGCAGGGGGTTTGCGCTCCGGGGTTCGCGCCGTCCGCCTCTTCCCCGGGCTGCAGGGACGCCGACCCCTCCGCGTCGGCCAAACGGGGGACGCCTGCGGCAGGCGTGGGCGACGCGAGCCGCCGCAAAATCTGACGACAAAGTTGCTCGACCTGTGACCCTGGCGCCTCAAGCTGCGACGAATGTCCGCTGAAGCTCGATGCGCACATCCACCCCGAAGACGTGATCCTTGCCGGGCAAGCCGGCAAGAACCGCCGAATCGGCGCCCTTGGGCGACCCGCCATCGGCCGCGCCTGCGAGCGCTCCGGGTGCCGGCACCCCTCGGTTAGGATACCGTCGCACCCTTGGCCAACGCGCAGTCGGACGGGGGCCCGCGCACGGCGGCCGGGCCCGGAGTGGCCCGCGCGATCAGGCAGGCAACCAGGAGGAATGTCGCATACGAACGGGCTCGCGATCGAGAGGTCATGTCTCACCGACTTGCACGAGGGGTTTTGGGTTTGCGCCCAACTTCCCGGAATCCTCGATCGAGCTTGCGCGCGTCACGCGGAGGTACACGTTGTACGGATGCGCCAAGTTCCAGTGCGTGGCAAGGTACGATCCCGGTGGGGGCTCCGGGTGGAAATAGTCGTCGTGGTTGCAGTCGAAATGTTCGTAGTCGATGCATGCGGCTGGATTGTAGGGCATCAAGTCCCGCGTCGTCCGCGGATCGAGGAACCGATCGTCGTAGCACATGATGTCCTGGCCGTCGAGGCAGTGGCCGTACGCGGTCGCGTTGGGAGAGGACCGCTGGACAGCGCCCATCGTGTGGGCAAGCTCGTGGAGCATCACGATCCAACTCTCGATTCCGAAGGTGACCGCATACCCTCGCTCGATCACGTTCTCGTTGTCGGGGGCCAGCCGATGGTCCTGCCGGAAATCGCCGAGCCCGGCGACGCCTTCGATGCTCCGCCCGTCATACCAGACCCAATACTTCACGCCCGCGCGACCGTAACCGACGGCCGCCAGATCGTCCTTGATGCGGCGGAAGGTGGCGTTTTCGGCCGTCACCGCCAAGACAACGTTTGCGACGTCGGCCTGGCCGTCCTTGCACGCGACCCGAATCCGCCCCTCATGCTCAAACAGCCGTGCCTCGCGGTCGATGGCGCCCGTGGCAAGCTCGACGAGCTTTCGTACCTTGGGCGCCATGGTTTCGAACCGATCCGGCGCGTCGGAGGCGCGCGCGTAGATCACTTGGACGTGCGGTGCCGACGTCGGCGCGCAATCGGGCGGCACCCGATTCGGGCAGGCCCCAAACCACGGCATGAAATCGCCTGCGCCTTCCGACAAGCATGGATTGCGAAGTTCCCCCACCGAGCGCGAAACCGACTCGTCGGATGCCGCCTGCAGGGCGAGCAACGGAAGCGCGGATGCCCCCACGGCAACCACAAGGACGAAGGCGGCCCAAGGCCAGGCACGGGAAGCGAAGACGGCTCTCATCGCCCACGGGAGCCCTGGCTGCAAAATCAAACGTGCCCCAGATTCTTGGAACCGTACGGAAGGATCAGGCGCACGACGCCCTCGGCCCTCACGGCTGTGGCTTCTCGGCCTGGCGCGAGGGAAACTCCGAGACGAAGACGAAACGGCCCTCGCGCCGCACCGTCACGAGCCCGGCCGCTTGCAGGGCCCGCACAGCCGACGTGGCCGTCGCCTTGGGCATCGCCAAGGCGGCGCGAAGGTCGGCCAAGGCCACCGTCTTCCGCTCGCGCACGAACTCGAGCACGAGGCGCGAGGCGGGGCGCGAGGCGGCGAGGTGGAGGCGCTTGTCCGCCGAGGAAATCGAGCCGGTGGCAAAGTAGCGGCGCTGCCCGTCCCCGATCCCTTCGACGTAGCCGAACTGGGCGAGGTACCGCAGGTGGGCGCCGACCGTCTTGTAGCTCAAGCCCAGGCGCGCCGCGACGGTCCCCGTGCGGAGCCCCGGCTCCCGCCGGATGAGCTCGTAGACGCTGCGGCGCGTCTCCTGCTCGAGGGCCCTTTCGCGGGAGATCCGGTGGTAGAGCCCGCCCGCAAGGGCCGCCAGCGTCAGCAGGGCGCTCCAAGCCTCCGCCGGCGAAGGGGCCGGGGGAGCCGGCCGCGCGGCGGCCAGGCTGCCCCGGGACGACCCCGAGTCTGCGGGACCGTAGCCAGGGAGGACCCCGCGCGGGTCCGCCGCCGACGGGATCGACGGCGTCGATTCCTTGTCGGCGCGTGAGGAGGAAGGCGCATGACCCCCGGAAGCTTCCGAGGGCGAAGGGGGCTCCTGCGGTGGCGGGCCGGGCTCCGCCGGCACGGCCAGCACGTCGGGCGTCGAGAAGCTCGCGTGGCAGGCGTCCTGCGTGACCAAGGGCGCTTCGCAGTCGAGGCGGGCGCTGGCGCGCGCGTCGCCGGCGGCGCCGGCCACGTCGAGAGCCGCCTTGGCGACCGGATCCCCGACGCCCGGGACCGGGGCGGGGTCACGATGGGCAACCGCGGCTTCGCCCGCATCCGGGGGAGCGACCGCCGGCGGACCCGGAACGTCCGGGCGGGAAGGCGAGGGGAGGCTCGCGAGGATTGCGCCGCACACCGCGCGGGCGTCGCCGTCGAAATTGTGTTCCGCGGCGGCGCCCTCCCCGGCAAGGCCTCCTCCGGCTCCCGCCCAGGCGCGGGCGACCGACCTTGCGCAGGGAACGAAGAGCTCCACGGACGCGCTCGTCTGCCCGTGCGCCCGGGTCGAGGTCACGAGCCGGATGAGCTCCACGAGATCGGGAGCCCCCGCGTGCATCGATTGGAAGCCCGCTTCGTACCGCAGGCGAAGAAAGGGTTCGTCGGAGTCGGCGGCAAGATGCGAGGGATCCAATGCGATCTCCACGAGCACGCCCGCAAGCGGCTGGACGGAAGCCTTGGTCCGGCTTCCCTCCAGAAGATGGGCGGCCACGAGGTGGTGCGAGTTGCGGCATGGGGCGTCGACCCATCCCACGTGGAGGATGGCGTCGACAAGGCAGCAGGCCAGAGGCGCCTGCGAGCAGTCGGCGGCGCTTGCCGTCGGCGCGGCAAGCGCAGCCGCCAGCACGGCGCCGGCGACGGAAAGATCGGCCAGGCGCCGGGGAAGCCCGCGGCTTCCCTTGCGGCGGGGGCCAGGCAGGCGCGCAGGAGGCAAACGACAAGACCGGCTCACGGCGCGTGGCGCGGCGAGCAGAAGGCCGATCGCGATGCTTGCCTGCCGCATGCCTCTCCCGGCGGCCTTGCCGCGCGGGCGGTCATGAAACTTGCCCCAACTTGCCGGAACCGTCCCCGGCGTCCGCTCCCCTGCGTGCCGCGTGCGGATCGTTGGGGGCTCCACGCTCCTCTCCCACCCGCTCGTCTCCTACGCATCGCTTAATGCTTGCGTCCGCTCCGCCGGTAACGCGCCCGAACGCATACGTCCTAGGGAGCCGCCAGCGGCCGGAACTCGAAGAACCCGTTGGCCGGGCGTCCAAGGTTCCAGTGGCGGTCGAGGTAGCTTCCGGGCGGCGGGTCGGGATTGAAGTAATCGTCGTAACCGCAGTCGAAGTACTCTCGGTCCGTGCAGCGCAATCCGTTGTAGGACAGATCGCGGGCGTCGCGCGGTTCGCTTTGCCACCAGTCCGAATAGCACATGTAGTCCTGGCCCTCGTTGCAGTGGCCGTTGGGCTGCGAGTGGGGCGCGTTTGCCTGCACGGCGCCCAGCGTGTGGCCAAGCTCGTGGATCATGACCTCGAAGTTGGGCTTGCCGACCACGGCGTAGGCGACACGGTTGTTGTTGGCGTTCTCGGGGCCGGGTCGGCTGTCGTAGTACATTGGGTACGCCCAGCCGCCGCCTCCCAGCGTCCGGTCGATCACGACGAGGTACTTCACGTTGTTGCGGTCGTAGCCTTGAGCCTTGAGCTCCGCCAGGATGGAGAAAGAGCTCCAGGTCGGGTCCCGATCGCGCATGGAGCCGATCACCACGTTTCTTACGGACACCTCCCCGTCGGCCTCGCAAGCCATGCGGAACCGGATGTCGCGGCCGAACACGAGGCCCTCACGGTACACGACGCCGTTTGCGAGCTTGACGTGCGCGCGGATGTCCGGCAGCAACAGCTCGTACCGGTCCTCGCCGTCGGGCGCACGAGCGTAGATCACCTGCACGTGCCGCTCCCGGAGGTCCTCCACGCAGAAGGGCGACACCGACGGTGGGCAGCCGGAGGCGGTGGGGATCCCGTCTCCGCCTCCCGCGAGCACGCATTCGTCCACGGCGGGCCGCGGCCCGGCGCCTACAGGAAGAGCCCCTGAGCCGGCCAGCAGGGTTGCGGTCAACAAGGCTGCCATCGTGCGAAGCCATCGTGCGACGTGCATGCGCTCAAGACCCACGGGGGCCACTTCAACTTCCTTCCAACTTGCGTGAAACGACGACCGCAGGAAACGGCTTGCGAGCCGGCCGCGGATCGCATGCGCCAACCCCGATGGAACAACGCGCGGGCTACGCGCCTACCGTCCCCTTGCCGGGGGAGCCCTTCTTGTCCTTCATCGCCCACCGGTAGTAGATGAGCGGGTGGTGCATGCCGCGGGAGAGGCAACGCGCGTCGCGTTCCTGCAACGGACAGACGTTCCACGATTGCATGGTGGAGCAGCCCGGCGCGGTGTAGCCTTGTCCTTCCCCCTTCTTCGTGATGTGCTCGACCTGGTAGCGCGTGAGCGATTCCTTGAAGTCGGGCGCCTTCGAAAAGAGCTTCATGATGGCTTCGGCGTCCATGCCGATCCCGTGGAGGAAGCTCGTCACCGCAAAGCGCGCCGTGTGCGGCGCGTTCACGCCCGCTTGGAGCTGCCCCAGGATTCCCTTCATGCACGGGGGAAGCAGCGCGAGGTCCACCTCGCCAAGCGACGAAAGCTCGAAGCGCTTGGCTTGCTCTTTTGCCTTCGCGGCGAAGGCGGCGGCGGGCTCGTCGAAGGCGCGACGGACCTCCGGCGAAGGATCGACGGGGAGCTCGGACTCGATCCGCCGACGGAGCGCCTCTTCGGCAAGGCGTCCGAGGCGCCGCGCGTCGAGCGCCACCCACCCGGCGGCCACGCGCTGGTTCACGAGCTTCCACGCGGGATCGCGCAGGGTGACGGCGTGCCGCAGGTAGTCCGGAAGCGCGACGGAGAGGCCGCGCGTCCGAAGCCCCAGCGACGCGGCGACTGCCTCGACGATCTCCTCGCGCTCGCCGGAGAGGTGCGCGGTGAGGAGCTTCGATTCGGCCACGGCGAGCTTTCGCACCACCATCGCGTGCCCCGCGCAGCTTGCCACCATGCGCGCGACGCCCCACGAGAGGATTTCGACGACCGCCTCCGAGGGCGTGGCCGCCGTCGATCGCGGGATCGCGTCCCCGTCCAGCGCCTTTGCCACGCGGTCGAGGCCGCGCGAGCGGGCTCCGGCAAAGGCGCGGTCGTGCAGGACGTCCGCAAGCGTGGCGCCGGCCGAGGCGACAAGCGCGGACGCCTCCGGAAGGAAAGGGTACCGAGCGAGAAGGGCCGGATGCTCGGGCAGAGCCCGCGCCGTCGTCGGCGCCATCCCGCTCATTCGCTCTCGATGCGCGGGGCCAGCAGGAAGGTCACGTGCCCGTTGCCGCCGGCGATGTCGAAGTCGAGCTTGACGGGGTAGTTCGTGCGCAGCGAGATCGTCACGTCGCTTGCTCCCTTGGCCGCCTTCACCATGTGGCCGAAGTAGTCGAGGGAGAAGAGCGATCGGACCTCGTTCTCCGAGCAGCGAAGGTTCGTGAGCTGCTTCTTGTCGAGCGCGAGGTTGACGACGTCGGTGTCGCCGGCGGCCGCAAGCTCGAACTGCTGGGGCGTGGCGCGAAGCTCGATGTGGTCGGCCACGGCCTCGCTCGCCCGCACGCCCCGCTCGAGCTCCGAGGCGGCGATTGCGATCGTGGCGGGGAACTCGAGCTTGGGCATCTGGGCGTCTGCCATGGCCGAGGTGTCCACGAGGCTCATGCGGCGCACGAGGTTGCCGATGCGGATGACGAGGCGGTTGCCCTCCTCGTCGAGGGTGAAGGTGATCTCGTCCTCGGACTGGGCGAGCTTGAGGACCTCCTTGAGCTTGTCGACGTCAAGGCCAAGCTCGCGGTCCTCGGCCTTGTACGTGACGAAGGCGCCCTTCGATAGCGTAAGGTCGAGCATGGCGACGCGCGCGGCGTCCACGGCGCGCAGCGAGAGGCCGTCCTTCCCGACCTTGAGCTTGACCTCGTCCACGAGGGTCGAGATGGCGTCGATGACGGTGCGCAGGACGTCGGCCTTGCAGCGGGCCTCGAACATGGAAAATCCCTTCGACGGGCGGGAAACCCTCCGCGCCTATATAGGCTTTCCAGGGAGGCTGCGCATCCACTCCGAAAGGATCTTCGCGTGGTCGAAGGCGAGGTCCGGCAACCGACCGAGCGGGAAGATTCCGACCTCCGCGCCGTCGTCGCCGGCCGCAAGGGTTCCACCCAGCCGCGACAGCTCGTACGCGACGCTCACCGTGTGGCCCCGCGGGTCGCGCGAAGGGTCGCTGTACACGCCTGCAAGCCGCGAAACGCGCGTCGCCAGGCCCGTCTCCTCGAGCACCTCGCGCACGACGGCGGCCTCGGTCGTCTCCCCCACGTCGACGAACCCACCGGGCAACGCGTAGCGACCCGCGAAGGGGGGCCGACCGCGACGCACGAGGACCACCCCACCGTCCAACGGAACGATGCCGTCCACGGTGAGCCGCGGCGACTCGGGGCGCCCGGGCGTCGCCACGCTAGGCTCCTCCTGCCGCGCGGTCGGCTGCAAGCGCGCCCACCACGGCGCCCATGGCCGTGGCGGTCTCGAGGCTGAGCCCCCGGCCCGTCACGTCGAAAAGGTGCCGCGCCTGCCCGAACACCTCGCGCGGCGCGCCGTGGGGCCCAAGCCCGAAGACAAACGTCGCCGACTCGCGCCGGACAAGCTCGCGCGCCTGACGCAGCGAAAGCGCCTTTGCGCCCTCGGCCCGGCTCGTCGTGAGCACGACCGTCCCGAGCTGCGGCGGGAACCCCGGGTCCGGGAACGGGAAGGCGGCGAAGCGACCCGCGGAGGCGAGCTCGCGGAAGTACTTGCCGCCTTCGCCGATCGTCGTGCTGTCGGCCACGAAGTCGGCGATCTCCACGGGCGTGCGGAGGTCCACGCCCGTGGGCCGCTCGCGGCGCCGCCCTTCGTCGAAGGGAAAGCCGAACGTGGCCACGTTGCAATCGTAGGCCATGGCGAGCGGCGCCACGCGCGCAAGCGTCCGGCGGTGCTGCTCGTGGAACCGGGCGGGATCGTAGGAATTGTACAATCCGAGCGTGAGTCGCGGCCCCCGTCCGTCGGTGCGAACCATCGAAACCCCTATCCGGCAAGGCCCGCATGAGGGCTTGCATGAACGACGGAAGCGTGGGCTCCTCCCTGACGGGCTTCCCCGACCAGGTGCGCGACGCGATCGCCATCGGCCGCGCGTTTGCGCCCCGCGCCACGCGCCCCGTCTCGCGCGTGGTCGTCTGCGGCATGGGCGGCTCGGGCATCGGCGGCGCCCTCGTGGCCGCCTGGGCCTCCCGCGAGGGCGGCCGCACGCCCATCGTGCTCCACCACGACTACGGCCTGCCCTCGTTCGTGGACGACTCCACGCTCGTCGTCGCCCTCTCCTATTCCGGCGACACGGAGGAAACCCTCACCGCCTTCGAACTTGCGGGCTCGCGCGGCGCCGCGCGCCTTGCGGTCACGACCGGCGGCAAGCTCGCCGCGCGCGCGCAGGCCGCAAGCGTCGACGTCGTCGCGCTCCCCAAGGGCTTCCAGCCCCGCGCCGCCGCCGGTTACCTCACGATTCCGCTCGCCTTCGCGCTCTCGAAATGGGGCGCGGTGCCCGACCCTGGCGCCTCCTGCAAGGCCGCGCTTGCCGCCGTCGCCGAGCTTGCGCCCGCGCTCACGCCCGACGCGCCCGCCGACAAGAACGAAGCTCGCGCGATCGCGCAAGCGCTCGTCGGCCGCATCGCCGTCTGCTACGGCCTTGGGCCCTACGCGATCGCCGCGCGGCGGTTTGCAAACGAGCTCTCCGAGAACGGGAAGGTCCTCGCCTTCCACGGCGCCATCCCCGAGATCTGCCACAACGACCTCGTCGGGTGGTCGGGCGACGACGCCTCGCGCGTGGCGCTTGCGATCGTCACGGGCCCCGAGGCCGGGCGCGCCAACGAGGAGCGCGCGCGGTTCATGGAGACGGTCGCGCGGGAGCGCGGCGCGGCCGTCGCGCGGCTTGCCGCAAGCGGGGGCGACTTCCTCGCCAACCTGTTCTCCGTCGTGTACCTTGGCGACTGGACGAGCTACTACCTGGCCCGCCTGCGCAACGTGGATCCCACGCCCGTCGAGGTCATCGGGCGGCTCAAGAGCGAGCTTTCGCGTCTGGGCACGATCGAATCGTGGAAGCCCTGACGCGGGCACGTCGTATACGAATGTATACGTATGTATACAACGGCGCCGTCATCGGTCGCTAGGGCCGTCCACGACTTTCGCCGCGGCCGACGCCGGCCGCGTGGAACGCGCTGCGGCGCGTTCCCCGGAGCCGTCGTCGGCCGCTACGGCCGCCCGCGGCTTTCCCCGCGGCCGACGCCGGCCGCGATGAGATGCGCCAGCCGAAGCGGCTCGGGCACAAGACCGCGCACCGTAAGCGAAGCGAGCAACGCCGAGGCCTCCGGGACGGTCATGCCAAGCGCGCTCACGTGCGCGCGCCCGTTGGGAAGATCGACGGGGGCGGGCGGCCATTGGGAAAGGAGCGCGAAGCGGCGGGGCCCGTCGGGGAAGTGCTTCTCGAGCGCCGCGCGGATGGCGTCGAAGTCCGGCGTGTCGCGCGTGAAGGCGACGACG
This sequence comes from Candidatus Thermoplasmatota archaeon, assembly GCA_035541015.1. Classification (NCBI taxonomy): domain Archaea; kingdom Methanobacteriati; phylum Thermoplasmatota; species Thermoplasmatota archaeon. The sequence goes on along the minus strand of DATLFM010000039.1, from coordinate 7,134 downwards.
GGGATGCGAAGCTCGGCGTGGAGGCCCGCAAGGTCGACCACGTTGAACCCGCCCAACACGACGCCGTCGAGAAGGATGGCGCGCAACCCTTCCCGGTACCGGCTCGTCCGCAGCGCGGCGAGGAGACGCTCCGTGGCGTCGTCGCCGTCGACGAGCACCTCCGTCCGCAGCACGGCTTCGACGTAGTCGGGCCCTCGCGCGACGACGCCGATCACGTCCGTCCGCTCGTCGTCCCAGCCGAAGGGCCCGTCGTCGAAGGCGACCACGCGCGCGTGGGCCTTCACGCCGGGGGAACGGCGCGCGGGGGCTTGAAGGCTTACCGGGCGGGCGCGCGGCGATTCCGCAACGCTCAAGCCGCCGGCGGCGTGCTGGCGCCTCGTTGATGCGTCTTGCCGCTGCCGGCCTTGCGCTGGCCATGCTTTCCCCCGCGCTCTCAGGGGCGATTCCCGTCGAAGCGCCGTCGACATGGATCGTCGGACTTGCGCTCGGCGCTCACGTTTCCCCCGGGGAGCGCCGGTGGGATTCGACCGTCGTGCGCGTGGACGACGATCTCGCCTTCGCCGTGGTGCGCACGCTCGACGCCACGCGTTTTCGCGCGCACGCCGCGGAGGATCGTGAGGTTTCCTTCGTGAGCCCCGAAACGGCCTTTGCCGCCGCGTGGTTTCCGAACGATCCGCGGTTCTGGGACCAGCGGAACCTCTTTGCGATCGAGGCGCCGCGGGCGTGGGATTTCGCGCCGCTTGCGGCAAGCGCGGCGCTGTGCGTCGTCGACACGGGCCTTCGCGGCACGCACGAGGAGTTCGCGGGCCGCGTGGCCGGGTTCGTGGATCTCGTGGCCGGCCGCGAGGAGCCCTACGACGATCATGGGCATGGGACGCTTGTGGCCGGCGTGGCGGCGGCGGCCTCCGACAACGGCGTGGGGGTGGCCGGCGTGGCGGGCACGGCGCGCGTGTACGCGGCCAAGGCGCTCGACGCAAGCGGCCGGGGCACGGACGCGGCCGTGGCCTCGGCGATCGGATGGTGCGCGCGTCAACCCGAGCCGCGAATGGTTGTCGTGCTGAGCTTGGGAGACGAGGAGGGAAAGGAGAGTCCCGTCCTGGCGCGTGCGGTGGAGCGCGCGGCGGCGGCCGGCATCTTGCTCGTGGCCGCGACGGGGAACCGCGGCTGCGACGGCTGCGTTTCGATTCCCGCACGCTACCCGGACGTGCTCGCGGTCGGGTGCGCGACGCTTTCCCTTAAGCGGTGCGGGTTCTCGCCGCGCGGGCCGGAGGTCGACCTCGTGGCGCCGGGGGAAAACGCGCTTGGCCCCTGGAGCGGCCAGGACGACCATTACCTGCACCGGACGGGAACGTCGGTGAGCGCGCCCTCGGTCGCCGGCGCCGCGATCCTCGCGTGGTCGGCCGCGCCTTTTCTCTCCGCCTCGGACGTGCGGCGCGCCCTTGAGTGCTCGGCGCGCGACCTTGGCGCTCCCGGCCGCGACGCGGACTTCGGGAACGGGCTTCTCGATGCGCGCGAGGCGGTGCTCGCGGCCATGGCCGGCGCCTGCCCGGGCGGAGGAGCGCCCGACGCGCCGCCCGTCGCGCGTTGGTCGGCAGACGTGCGCGGAGCCGTCGTCGCGCTCGACGCCTCGCCGTCGTTCGACCCGGAAGGCCGGCCTCTCACCTTCCGCTTCGACCTCGGCGACGGCACCGTGTGGTGGGGGCCCCGCGTCGCGCACGCGTACGAGCGGCCCGGAACGTACACGGTTCGGCTCGTCGTCGGCGACGGCCGCAGCGAGGTCAACGAAGCAAGGACGATCGCGGTCCGCCCCGCCGCACCGGGGGAGCCGACGTTCCATGCGAGCGTCGAGGACCTGGCGGCGACGCTTGTGGTCCCGCCCGCGCTGTCGGGATGGGAGGCGACGTGGGACTTTGGCGACGGCAGCGCCGCGCGCGGCGCGCTTGTCGTGCACAACTACGAGGCGCCGGGCTCATATGGCGTCCTGCTCGTCGCCACGCGCGGGGACGAGCGCGTGGAGCGGTGGGACGTGCTTTTCGTCCCCAATCGCCCCGCGGTTCGAGACGTCGTCTGAAACCGCGAAGCGGCGTCAAAGAAAGCGGGCGACACGTTTAAGCCTCCCCACTCCAGCCCCGGTGCGGGAGAGAATGGCTGCGGGGAGGCTATTGCCGCGTCTCGTTCTCGTTCTCGTCGTCGTCCAGCTTGCCGCAGGCCTCGCCGAAGCCGAAGGCGCCCCCGCGCGGCTCTCGTGCGACGCGGGCTGGCATGGGCTTGGGTGCCAGGCGCGCGTGCTCGCGGACGAACGGGAGGCGTCCTTGGACGCGCCGTCGCCGGGCGTCGAGCGCCCGACCCTCACTGCGGCGGCGGACGTCCCGTTGCGCGGGCCCGAGGCGGAAATCCGCGCTTACGCTCTTGCCCGCGACGCGCGCGATCGGGCGCCGCGCGCGCCCGCGCTCGACCTCGAGCTTCTGGGTTGTGACGGCTCCCATCCGCCGGGCTTGTTCTTGGAGCGCAGCCTTTGCATGGAATGGCAGACCGACGGCAGCCTGCCGACGCCCCCCGCGCTTGAGCGCTGCGGGTTCCGCCAGACGTACCACGGCACGGCCTGGATTCCAGGGGAGACCGAGCGCTGCATCTGGCAAACGGCCAACGGCGCCGTCCAGCGGCTCTTCGACGATTCCCTGTTCCTCTCCGTTGCCTCCCCTCTCCAACCGGTCGCGGTTCGCGTCGACGGCTCGTCCTGGGTTCCGTCGGCTCTCAACCTCGACACGGACGCCTTTTCCCCCATCGCCGACGCCTGGCTGCTCCTGGACCGGCTGTTTGCGGAACGGGACGCGTTGCGCACGCTCGTTCCCGGCGTGAGCTTCGACGTCGAGCCCACCCTGCCGGAGGCGTCGGCTCCCGATCCCAACGTGGGCGTCGCGGTACGGGACGCGAGCCTTTCCGCGCGTCGCGACGCAATCGCCGGCGCGCTTGAGACCGCCGACGCGCCGAACCCGCCCCGCCCGAGCGCCGCCGTCTCCCCCACGCTTGCGAACCCCGAGACGGCCGCCCTCTTGGTGCCGTCGCTTGCTGCCTCGCGATCGGTGGTCTCGGAGGCGGCCGCGCGCGCTCCGCCGCCCGAATGGCTGCGAGGCGGCACGCTCGTCTCCCTGATCCTCGCCGGGGCGACGGCCGCGATGGCCGCGGCGGCAACGCTTCTGTACCACCGCATACGACCCGACTCCGCGCTTCGCCAGGACCTTCGCGCGAGCATCCACGAGCGCCTGCTGCGCCAGGAGGGGGTCGTGGCAAGCCACCTTGCCCGCGAGTTTGGCGTCGACCGCACGACGGTGGCGCACCATCTGCGAACGCTCCTTCGGCTGGGCCTTGCGCGCCGGACCGTGGTCGGGCGCGCCATCCTTTGGACGTCGCCCGGCAGGTCCGAGCCGCTCTCCCGCGGCGTCGTCTCGCCCCCCGCGCGACGCGTCCTGGAGGCGGTGGCTTTGCAGCCGGGCGGCACGCTGCACGACTACGCCCGCGTCCTGGGCCATTCCCGCGCGCGCGTCCACTACCACTTGCGGCTCCTTGCCGCCTCAGGAGAGCTGCGACGCGACGATTCGGACGGTTCCCCGCGATACCGGCTCCCCACGACGACTGCCGGATCCGGCCGCGCAGGCGGAGGTTGAAAAATGCAGGGAAAATGTTCAAGGGATCGGTTTCGCGCTTTGCACGGCATGCGCATGCGGTTCCTCGTAACGGGCTTGTTGGCGGTCTCCCTTCTGGCTTCCCCTTCACTTGGAGGCCTTGTCGCGGACGAGCGCCGGCCTACCCAGCTGGCCGTCGTCTTCGACGGCGGAATCCCTGACGACCTGGACCGCGTCGCATCCTCTCTCGGATCCGTCGTCGCGCTGCGAAACGACGTCCTCCTTCCCTTCGTCTCCCTCGAGTTCCCGACGCCTGAGCGCGCCTCCCTCGCGTCCGCGCTTCTTTCCGCCCGCCCCGGCGTTCGCGCGGTGTTTCCCGTGCAGCTCGCGACGCTCGAGGGGCCGCTCGACTCGGTCCCCGCGCTCAAGGACGCGCTGCGCGACCGACAGTGGGGCCTCGCTGCGATCCGGGCTCCCGAAGCGTGGGCGAGCATGCCTCTGGCAAGCGTTCCCACGCCCGTGGGCGTGCTCGACACGGGCGTCGCCTGCGAGCAGCCCGACCTCGCGGCCGCGTGCGCGGGCCCAAGCTACGACCTCTGGGGCCACGGCACGCACGTGGCCGGCATCGTCGGCGCCACGCGCCAGAACGCGATTGGCATCGCCGGCGTTGCCGACGCCCTCGTGGTCCCCATCCGCGTGTTCTCGGACGCGCCGAACATTCTTGCGGCCAACCCCGGCCCGATCGGAACCTCGCCCCAGGTGGCCGCCGGCGTCCTGCAGGCCACAGCCTCGGGCGCGCGCGTGATCTCCATGAGCTTCAGCTTCCCCGGGTTCGACGGTCTCGTGAACCTCGCCCTTCGGATCGCGGCCGCAAGCGACGTCGTTCTTGTGGCCGCCGCCGGCAACCACCCTTGCACGGACCCGAACCCCGGCGTGCGGTACCCCGCAAGCGACCCCCTCGTCGTGGCCGTGGCCTCCGTGGACAGCGGACTTGGCGTGTCGTGCTTCAGCAACCAGGGCGGCGCCGTCGAGCTCGCCGCGCCGGGAGGCGGCATCCTCTCCACGTACTCGCACGAGGCGTGGCTGTACGTCTCGACCATGCACGGGCTGTGGGGACGAAGCTTCCAACCGTCCTGCGTGGGCTTCTTCAGCAACGTGCAGTTCAAGTCCCAAGCCGAAAGCGGAAGGGACCTGCGGCTGCCCGAGGACATGGACCCCCGCGAGGCGCTGTACTACTGCCACCTGAGCGGAACGAGCATGGCCACGCCGCACGTCTCGGGCGTCGCGGCCCTCGTGCGGTCCGCCTGCCCCACGCTTGACGCCGACGCGGTGCGCGGCATCCTCGTCGCCACGGCGCGCGATCTTGCCGCGCCCGGTCACGACGACGCGACGGGCCACGGCATCGTGGACGCGAAGGAGGCCGTGGAGGCGGCGCTTGCCGCCTGTCCCGAGCCGTGACGTGGTGATCCGCCCAGAGCCTAGAACGCTTCGCGCGCGGTCCAAAAGCGCGAGCGATACGCTTATGTAGCCGCAATCCAGCCCTGCGGTGGGAGCGGAATGGTTTCACGAAGGCGTTACGGGTTCCTTGCGGTGGTCCTGACGCTTTCCTCGTTGCTGGCAGCCGGGGTCGCGGCCCAGCCGCCCGCAGCCGTCGAGGTCCACGCGCGGGCCGATCGGGACCATGTCGAAGCCTCCGTGGCGCCGGAAGCCTCCGGCGAGCGGGTCGTAACCCTCGACCACGCGGAAGCCTTGCCCCCGCTTCCCGAGCCCCCGCGCGTCGGGGATCTCCTGCCCGCCCTCGAGCCCGTGAGCGTGCCGGTGGGCCCCTTGGTCCTTGAGGCCTTGGACCTTCTCGTTGCCAAGCTGCGCAGCGCGCCGTCCCTTTCCGCCCCTTCGTGCGAAGACGTGGAGATGGACGTCTGCAAGGACTTGAAGGTCGAGCTCTTTCCCGAGCACGGCGTGCCCTTGCACGGTCCAGGCGCGCCCGGTGGAGAGGATCTCTTCCACGATGACTGCGCGCCTGTCGATGTCGATCATCGCATCATGCTCCGACCCGGAAGGTTCCTTGCCTGCGAGTTGGCCTACGTCGTGTGGCTCGTCCAGAACCCCATCCGGTACTTCCACGCGCATGTTCGTCCGTCGGACGTTCCAGGATACGGCCTTCTTTCCGAAACCCGACCCGAAGTCCATCCCCCGCCGCTGGCGCCCGCGCAGATTGACCTCGTGGTCCCGGTGGAACCGCCGGATGTCATTGTGGTCGTCGACGAGCGCATCGAAAGCCCGGATCCCGCAGGCGTCCTCAACGCGGCCGTCGTGGAGCCCGAGATCCTGCTTGAAGACGATGCCGCCACGGTGCTCCGCGGTCGGCTAACCGCAGACGACGCCGATCCTTCCCGCGCCGCCATCCTTCTCAGCCTCATGTCACCGGCAGCCTCCCTCATGGAATCGATCCAAACGAAAGCTCCAGCGTTCCCGTCTGGTCCAGGGCGCATGGGGGAGACGGCTTCCCAGCCAGGCGCCGTCGCGTCTTTCCCCGAGATCGGCGTTCCCTTGCAGCTTGCCGTCGTGAGCGCGACGATCCTTGCGTTTGTCGCCTTTTTCTACCACCGCGTCCGCCCCAACTTGGCGCTGCAGCAGGATCTTCGCGCGCGCATCCACGAACGACTGCTGCGCGAACCCGGCGTCGTGCCCACGTACCTGGCGCGCGAGCTTGGCGTCAACCGCACGACGGTCACACACCACTTGCGCACGCTGGGGCGGGTCGGCTTGGCCAAGCCCGTGCCAGCCGGACGCTCGACCGTCTGGGTTGCGGCGGGAAAGTCCGCCGAGGTCCCGCAGACGGTCGTCTCGGAAGCCTCGCGGGCGGTCCTTGCGGCGATTGCCAAGCGGCCGGGCTTGACGCTCATCGAGTACGCGCGACTGCTTGGCCACTCGAAGACGCGCGTGCACTATCACCTCAAGGCGCTCGCCGCCCAGCGCGCAATCACGACTCGGCTCGACGGAGGGCGGAAGGTGTACGCGGTCCAAATTCCCGGCGAACATGCTTAACCTTCGACCGCAGCGTCCAGCAGATGGCGGCGGGTTGCGTGCACGGACGAAAAGGCAGGGCAAATGGTTGCGTGATTGTGGCCGCTTGGATCGTGGCAGCCGGATGGGCCGGGAGCTTGGGGAACCTCAACGAGGCGGCCCAAAACGTCCGCGACGCGGCGTGCGCGCTTGCACGCGCCGATCCCTTTCACGATTGCCCCGCGTGGACGCACCGGTACGACGGGCCCGCAGGATTGTCTGACGGCGCGTTTCGGATGAAGCTTGCGCCCGACGGTTCGACGCTCTACGTGGCCGGAACCAGCACGACTCGCGCAAGCTCAGACTTCCTCACGATGGCGCTGGACCCGCAAAGCGGCCTTTCCCGCTGGATTGCCACCTACGACGGTCCCGGGAACCACCTGGACCTCGCGATCGCCATCGACGTCTCAACGGACGGCTCGCGCGTCTTCGTGGGCGGGTGGAG
>DATLFM010000038.1 GCA_035541015.1 Candidatus Thermoplasmatota archaeon | reverse complement strand
GTCCACCTCTACGTCGAGCGCGGCAGCGTCCGCCGCGTGCGACGCATCGCGCAAGATGCCCGAAGCCGGCGAGCCTCCCGTGGGTTCCTCCAGATCTACACCGAATCCCTCTCCGGACTTTCGGTGGCCACGCGCGCGGGGCTCCCCGTGACGTCGCCGTTCCAAACCGTCGTGGATCTGCGCGCGCACCCCGAGGGCGGGGCCCACGCGGCCTTCCTCGAAGCCAACCTTCTACCACGCTTGCGGGAAGGGCCATGACCCGGATCAGCGATCTGCATTGGAACCTCGTCGATGCGCGGGCGCCACGGGTGGCAAGCGTGACGCTCGGCGCGCTCCAACGCGGCGGGCACGAATACGTCCTCGGCGGCGGGTGGGCCGTCTTTGCGCAAGTTCCCGCGGCGCCAAGCGTCGATTGCGACGTCTACGTTCCCGGAGATCTCCCTGGCGACGTGCGCACGGAGCTTGCAAAGCATGGGATCGAAGTGGGGCCGCAGCGTCAGGTCGAGACGCTTGGCCTCGATTCCGTGCAGGAGCTCCTTGGCACCGGCGATACGGATTTGGGCATTCCCTTTGCCGGCTACGTTCCGCGCAAGCTTTTCGCCGGCCGTTTGCAGCAGCGGGATTTGCGGGTGGATCCGCCGATCTCAAACGTCGTCGTTCCGGATCGCGAAAGCCTCGCGCTTGTCAAGCTTGCGGCGTTGCGCGATCGATCCCTTGCGTATCGCGCGCTCGAGGACGGAGCGACGATGGCGCTCCTTGATCCCTCGAGGGCGAACCTGATCCGCGCGCTTTCCCAGGGCTATTTCCTGCGCAAAGCAGGCAAGGATCTGTTCGACATGAGCGTTCTTGTGCCGGAGAAGCGGCAGATTGCCGAATGTTTGGCGCTGGCGGATCGGCACGGAATCCTGGATGCGATCCGAAGATGGCTTGGAAAGGTTCCCGCGCCGATTCTCGACTTTGCCTCGGACGCCGCCGCCCGAACCGAACAGTCCGACCCGGCCGCATGGCTCAGGCGGGTCGCGGAAGCGACTCCCTAGGGCTCGATCCGCCGGAGTTACGACGCGCATTTCTTCGCGTTCATCGTCCCGGGCTCAAGGCAGCCCTTGTGCGAAGGTCGCGGTGACGGGCCGCGCCTTCATGCCCCCGCTCCTCCTTGCCACGTCCATGCCGTACGATCCCCGCCTTGCCGACCGCGTCCGCGCCGCCCTGACGGGCAAGGGCGCCGTCGAGCGCAAGATGTTCGGGGGTCTTGCCTTCCTCGTCCGGGGGAAGATGCTCGTGGGCGTGTTGGGCGACGATCTCGTGGTCCGGGTCGGGCCGGAGGGGTACGAGAGGGCGCTGCGGCTGCCGCACGCACGGCCGATGGACTTCACCGGCCGGCCGCTTCGCGGGCTCGTGTACGTGGGCTCCGCCGGCGTGCGGACGCAGGCGGGTTTGCGCGCGTGGTTGGCCCGTGCGGTGCCGAGGGAGGGCGCCGCCAGCGGGAAGGCGCGGCGGCGCGGCAGGCGCGAAGGCTAGGGGTCGCCCGTCCGGCGCCGCCCCCCGGGCTTTGCACATGGAATTTGCACAATGGTTAAGAACGATTTGCACACTAATTATCTCAGGCACTGTGCAAAATCCTCCCCCGACCGTCCGCGCGCCATGCGACGCCTTCCACCCCGCCTACGAGATCGACGCCAAGGTGGGCGAGCGCCTGCGCCGCATCGAGCGGCTCGACCACGACCTCGCGCTCCTTGAAGCCGGCGACGAGGAGCGCGCAATGCTCCGTGCCGCCCTCTCCTACAACGCCTACGGCACGGCGAGCATCGAGGGCAATCCGCTCACGCTCGACGAGGTCCAAAGCGTGCTCGCCCAAGGCCCCACGCCCGAGGCCATGCGCGCGCCCGACGAGCGCGAGGTCCTCAACTGGGCCGCGTTCATGGAGCGCCTCGGCGAGCGATCCGTGCCCCGCGCGGTCGCGGACGTGGAGGCGTTGCACGCGCTCCTCTTCGAAGGCGTTCTCTCGCCCGCGCGCGGGCTTGGGCGCATCAAGGAGAAAGCGAATTACATCGGTCGCTCCGACGGCACCGTGGTCTACGTTCCGACGCCGCCCGAGCGCGCCGCCGCGGAGCTGCAAGCCGCGCTTGACTGGTATCACGCCGCGCCCGATCCCCCGCTTGTCCGCGCGTGGCTCTTCCACGCCGAGTTCGAGGCGATCCACCCGTTCCTCGACGGAAACGGTCGCCTGGGCCGCGCGCTCATGACGCTCATGCTCCACCACGCGGGCTACCCCGGCGTCCGCCACGCTCTCGTCGACTATGCGATCAACGCCGATCGCGCGTCCTACTACGACGCGCTCGCGCGCGCCCAGCGCCAGCCGGAGGATCTCACGCCGTGGTTGCGCTACGCAAGCGGCGTCTTCGAGAGCGCCTACAGCGACGCCGTCGCACGGCTGACCGTCGGGCGGGACGTCGGGCTCAATCCCCGCCAGGCACAGGTCGCAGCGTGGCTCCTGCGCGTGTGCAGGGGAGACCGGCGCGTGGCCTTTGGGGACGTGCACGCCGCCTTCCCGCACCTCAACCGTCGCACGCTGCAGGAGGATCTCCGGCGGCTCGTCCAAGCGGGTTTCCTCGATCTCCGCGGCGCGCGGCGCGGGGCGACGTACGGTCTTAGTACCCGGTGAAGGACTCGACCTTGATCCGCTCCTTGCCCACGTCCTCCGAGAGAAGCATCCGACGCATGTCCTTCACCATCGCCGGCGGCCCCGCGAGGTAGTACAGAGGCTCGTGCACGTCGTCGAGGTGGCGCGCGAGCATGTCGGCGTCGATGCGGCCGCGCTCGTCGCCACGCGGCGGCTCCTCGTCCGTGACCGTGTGCACCAGGCGGAAGCCCTGCAGCTGCCCGGGTAGCTCGCGAAGCTCCTGCAGGAAGGCCGCGCGGGAGACCGTTGGATTCGAGTAGAACAGGGCCACGTCCGCCTGCGCCCTGGCAAAGAGTAGGTGCCGAAGAAGCGCGCGAAGCGGCGTGATGCCGATGCCGCCGGCGAGGAAGGCCAGGGAGCCTTCCGGCGGGTCGGGCAGCACGAACTGGCCATCGGGCTCGTCCAGATGCAACCGCGCGCCAGCGGCAAGGTTCGCAAGCGTCCGTTTCCACGGCGAATCGCGCTCCTCGATGCGCGTTGCAAACTGCAGGATCGGCTCCTCGGGCGCGCTTGCGATGCTGAACATGTGCTCGCGGTCCTCGCCCCGAAGCTCGTCGGTTTCCGGCAGGTGCACGACCGTGTACTGGCCGGCCAGCGGTTCGAACCCGGGCGGCTTCCCGATGCGGAAGCCAAGCGTGCCCTCCGCGATGCGGTCGACCGAGAGCAGGCTCGTGGCGTACGCGGAGGCGGTTTCGCCGGCGTCGCGCTCGCGCGTCGGCATCCGGGGCTGCCCCGCTCAGTCGCCCGTTCGCTTGAGCTCGTCGATGAACTTGATGGCCTCGCGACGCACGTGGTCCCCCAACCGCGGCTCGATGATGCTGCGGATGCGCGCGGCCTCGATGTTGCGGGCGGCCTCGGTCTTGAAGTCGAGAATGGTCTGGGCCGCGCTCATGACGGCGTCCATCTCCGGGTTCTGGATGAGCGAGGAGAGGACCGTCGTGGGCTCCTTCACCAACGCTTCGGCCGCGCCTGCGCCCGTGGGCCTCCAGCTTGCAAAGACGCGGCTTGTGCTCATCGCCTTCTCGACGAGCTCGCGCTCGTCGGGATCGAGGAGATGCGCGACGAAGCGCGCGTGCTCGTCCATGATCTGCGACCAGAAGGCGACGACCTCGCGGCGGTCGAAGGCGGGCTCCTCGCGTCCGAACCCCTCGAGGCGGTTGACAAAGCGCACGGCTTCGCGCCGCGTGTGCTCGAAGAACAGCGGCCACACGAGGCTTCGGAGCGCGCCGGTCGTCTGGGCCTTGTGCTGGCGCTCCTTGTACTCGATGAACGGGCGGATCTCGTTGGCGATGTCCCGCGTGAACGTGCGCACATCGCCGCGCTGGGGCGGCGGCGAGTTTGCCACGCGCTCGTGGAGGCCTTTGAAGCGCTCGTGGAACTCGAGCGCCTCGCTGCGCGGTTCCTCGGCAAGCTCGGGCGGCATGAGGACCGCGAAGAAGAGCGCGTGCTCGCTCATGATGTTGGTCCAAAAGCGCGCGTCGGCCCACGCGTGCTTGCGCGGATCGAGGTCCTCCTGCGAGGGGAGGATCACCGGGATCTCGTAGGGGCGCTCGACTTCGCCCGCGGCGTTGCGGGCGTACTGCACCATGCCCGCAAGCTCCGGCGTGGGCGGCGTGGGCCGTACGACGTTCAGTCCGCTTGCAGTCCGCTCGCCGCCGGTCCCGGTGCCGATTCGCTGGGCCATGGAGTTCACCTCGCGGGCCCTCTTCCCCAACGTGAGCGGTGGGGAGCGGGTAAAAGGTTCCCCGGCCACGCGCGCAGGCGTCGGTCTTTCGGGTTGCCGCAACGCTCGGCAAGATCGAGGCTGCGCCGGCTTTGGCAAGCTTGCCCGCCCGACCTTCGGTCCCGATCTTGGCGCGCGGCCGGGGTCGAGACACGAGAGCAAGGCCGAGGGGCGCAACCGGTGCCTGGAGCCGGTTTGTCGCAGGCGGCGGGGCCTCGACCGGCGCGCAGAGGCGTGAATCGCGGGGCCCGGGTTTCAACGGCGGGTCGGACGTCCCGGCGAACGCTCCGACGGGCATCTTTGTGCCTTGCGCCGCAGTTTCGGGCGCCTGGCGCGTTGAGGGTCGGTCCAAAGTATATATGGACGCCTGCCGGCGAATGCGGGCCGATGACGCGTAGGATTCGCGCTGTCGGCCTGGCGTTGGTCGCCCTTCTCCTCGTCGCGAGCACGCCCGCGAGCCTGGCCCAATCGTCGTACGTGGGCCTCCACGTCTCGATGGAGAAGCCCCGCTTCGACCTTGGCGAGTCCGTCGTTCTGTACGTCCGCAACGATGGGAACTCGGACGAAGCGCCGCTGTCGAACGTGCAGATCCGAATCGAGTACGCGTCCTTCGACGTCTCCGCGGCCCACACCGTCCACACCGTGACGATGCCCGCGATCCAGCCGCAGACCGTGCACCGTCACGTTTGGGACCAGCGCTTGGACGACGGTTCGCAGGCCCGCGCCGGCCGATACACCGCCTACGTGTATTACGAAGGCGAGAGCCGCGGCGTCACGGACTTCTGGATCAACCCCGCCGCGGGCCTTCGCGTCGCGACTGACAAGGCCGTCTACGCCCGCGGCGAGGTCATGACGATCTTCGTCCACAACCCGGGACTCGAAACCTACCAAGGCTACGTGAATCTCCTCGTGAGCCGGTTCGAGGACATGGGCATCTACGAGGGAAGCGGCATCCGCTGGTGGGGCGGCGTCAACTACGCGGGCGGCTTCGAAGCCGTCATCCCGCCCGGCGAGAGCCGCAGCACGACCTACGATCCCTCGTACATCACCATGACGGACCCGTACCGCCCCACGGTGCTCGTCGTCGCGGCGGCCTTTGGCGGGAAGTTCGGGATCACGCAGGCCGCGATGCAAACCTCCGCGCGGCCGGCACCGCCCCCCCCGTCGACGGAGCCGCCGCGCCCGCCGCCGTCGGCTTCGCTTTCGCTCACGGTCTATCCCTCGACGGCCGCCGTAGGCGAGCCGTTCCTGTTCAACGTGACAAACGTCGGCGACGGCAGGGTCGAGGGGACCCCGTCGTGGACGGTCTTTGGCTTCCGCGCCGACGGCACGATGCACGCCGTGTTCTCGCCCGCGGTCGCCGCCGTGGTGCAGACGCTGCCGCCCGGAGGCTCGTTTTCCCTTCGCTGGGACCAGCGCGACAACGAGGGCCGGCAGGTCGCGCCTGGAACCTACGGCGTCCAATTCGAGATGGGCGGCCATGCGGTCCGCCAGACGTTCTCCATCCGCGGAGTCTCGGCCGAGGGCGCCATCGCCATCGTGTTTGATGGATCAAGCGACGGAAGCTCGATCGTGGCCAACCTCGGCACGAGCGTGCGTTTTGCCGTCGCGTGGAAATCCGAGGCCGTTTCGGACGCCGGCCTGCAGGTCGGCGTGACGACGCTTGGCGGCTTCCGGACCGAGCCCCGGCCGGGCATGACGGCCATGCACGTCGCCGGAGACCAACGCACGCGCGACGCCGGCGAGTGCGCCAGCGACGGCGAGCGCATGGACGTGAACGCGAACGCCGCGCGCGACAGCGGCGCCGCCGACGCAAGCCCGTCCCTGTTCTTCCCTCACAGCGGCTGCTGGGCCGAATGGGAGGTCCGCACGCCCGAAGTGACGGCCGTGACGCTTGCGGTCGGCAAGGGGCACGATCGCGCCGCCGGCGAGCGGGACTGCGCCGCGTGGACCCTCCACGTCGACGGGCGCGAGATCGGCACGACGTCCGAGATTTGCCCGCAGGACGGATGGACCTGGACGACGCTTCGCGTTCCCCTGGGACGCACGCTGACGGCGGGCCTGCACACCTTCCGCGTGACCTACACCGTGACCGCAGGACAACCGTGGACGAACGGATACCTGCAGTCCTTTGCGCTCGAGCAGCCGGGCCCGACGTACTCCGACACGAGCGCAAGCGGCAGCGCGGTCTTCCGCTTCCCCGTCGAAGCCCGCGCCGGCCGCGCGCCCTCGGGCGAGATGCGCTTCAGCTGGGACCTCACGGACGCCGGAGGCGTCGCCTTGTCGCCCGGCTCCTACGTCATCCTGGCCAAGTACGGCTCGCTCGAAGCCCGCGCGCACGTCTTCGTCGCGCCGGCCCTCATCAACATCTCGCCGCCTCCCATGCCCATCCTCGACGTTCCGCCGATTCCGGTCTGCCCGATCTACGGCCAAGCCGCCATGGACGCCGGATCCCCCGGGCCGCGAGCCACGCTCGTCCTGCCCGGCTGCGGATTCGAGGTGAGCGGCGACTCCGTGCGCGGCCAGTTCGTCTCGTTCCGCTACGGCGACGACGGCGCGCTCCTCGACTACGCGGTGGGCGGCACGACGCTCTTTGCGCGCTTGGCCGTCCCGTGCGCCGCGGACGCGCGCGCGGAGATCCGCCTCGTCGGCGGAGCGCTCATGGTCCGCAACGGGTGCGTCGCGTGGACGGTTCGCGACACGCCCGGCGGAGGCATCCTTGGCGCGGCCGTGGGCGACTCGGGCTCGGCCCGCACGTTCACGGTCGCCCTGGGCGCGGGAGCCTCGGCGCGCGTCGAGGGCGCGCACGCCCGCGTTTCGGCCGGCGGCGCCTCCGGGGCGCTTGCGCTCTCCAGCGACGCGTGCGGGTCCTTCTCCGGCACGGGCTCGCGCATCGCCGCCACGCTTGCCGCGGAAGGGTACCGCGGCGACGCCGAGCGCGAGGGCGCGCCGCACTGCACGCTCGTGTTCAAGGGAATGCTGCACGACGCGCCCGTGACGCCCGAGGGCATCCGCGCGGCCGTCGCCGTGTCGGCGGCCGTCGCCGAGGGACGCGTGGGCGCCGAGGTCGTGATCGGCCCGGTCGAAGGCCGGCCCGCGCTTCGCAGCGTGCAGTCCTACGGCGGCGTCGAGGTGGAGCTTCTGGCCGCCTCGTCGACGGCGCTCAAGCTGCAGGTCGGCAAGGAGGCGCACGAGGGCAAGGCCATCGTGGTGAACCTCTGCGACCAGCCGATCCGGTTGGACGGCCGCGCCCGCGTGCTCTTCGACGACCAGCCGATCACGCTTGCCGACTCCATCGAGGACGTCCTCAACCCGCGCGACGACGGCGACAAGCCCGCCGAGTTCCTGCTCGTCCTCACGGCCGGGTGCCCGCAGCTTCTCGTGTCGGTGAGCGGCTTCTCGATCCACACGATCGAGCTTCTCTCGTCCGAGGGGCTCCAGGCGCTCCTTGTCCAGGGCATGCTCCTGGGCGGCGGGCTTGTGGTCATGGCCTCGGTCCTCCTGTTCCGGCGGCCGGAGGAGTGAAAGCCGTTACTGCGCACATGCGCAGGAAACGCCGAGCGGGCGGCTTTCTCGCCCCGGGATAAAACGCGACGTTTTTCCGGACGGTCGGCTGTGGAGCGGCGGAGGGACGACGATGACGGGCGCAATCGAAGGCTTCCTGGGCGTGGCGGTCCTGGGCTTGGCTGCCTTGCTGACCATCGTGGCCGTGGCCGCCCACCGGCGGATCGGCGGGCAGCGACTGGCCATCTTCGCCGCGGCGTTTGCGATCTTCGCGGTGAAGGGCGCGCTCTACGTGGCCAACCAGTTCACGCCCATCGCGATCCTGGAAAGCTGGCCGCTTGCGTTCGACTTCGTGGCCCTGCTCCTCCTGTACTTCGGGACGCTCCGGTGATCCCCGCTTGGAAGGCGACCTCCTTGAGCTCGACGCGCGAAAACGGATCTACGGGTACGTCGCCAAGCACCCGGGAGCCTACCTCCGCGAGATGGAGCGCGAGCTTGGTCTCTCGCAAGGCCAGCTCAACTACCACCTCGACCTCCTCGAGAAGCGAGGCCTTCTCGTCTCCGAGAAGGAGGCGTACACGAAGCGCTACTTCATCCACGGCGGCGAAGGCTACGCGTACCGCAAGATCGTCCCGGTGCTCAAGCCCCGCGCCACGCGCTCGCTCATCGTCGAGATCCTGCGCGCCGGCTGGATCACGCACGGCGAGCTTGCCGAGCGCGTGAGGCTCTCCTCGAGCACGGTCACGTACCACGCCAAGCGCCTCGTGGAGAAGGAGGTCGTCGAGCGGACGCGCGCCTACGGCCTCGTGTACTACCGCGTCCGGGATCCCGAGGCCGTCGTGGATGCGCTCACGGCCATCCGCGAGAGCCTCATGGACGCCGCCGTCGACCGCTTCCTTGCCGGGTGGGCGAACCTCGACGCGCGGCACGTCCGCGCGGAAGCCCCGCCGCCGCCGGCCGGGCCCGCCTACGCGCCCGCGTCCGCCGACGCTCCGGCCCCGACGGGCGCGGCACCCGCGGCCGAAGGGCAGGGGCAGATGCAGCGCGGGCTCGTCCACCTCCTTTTCGCGAAGCTTTGAAGCCCGCTCGGTCCTTCCCCGGCCGATGGTCCACCTCGCGCTCACGGAGGAGCAGCGCGCCATCCGCGATCTCGCCCACGCGTTCGCGGAGAAGGAGATCCGCCCGGTCGCCGCGAAGGCGGACAAGACGAAGGAGTTCCCCTGGCCCACGGTCCGCCGCATGGGCGAGCTTGGCTTCCTTGGCGTGAACGTGCCCGAACAGTACGGCGGCGCCGGCGCCGACGCCGTGAGCTTCGCGCTTGTCACCGAGGAGATCGCCTGGGGCGACGCCACGCACATGGGCGCCTTTGGCGCCAACAACTCGCTCACGTGCGCTCCCATCCTCCGCTTCGGCACCGAGGAGCAGAAGCAGAAGTTCCTCGTTCCGCTCGCCTCCGGCAAGTGGCTTGGCGCCTACTCGCTCTCCGAGCCCTCGGCCGGAAGCGACGCTGCCGCGCTCAAGACGACCGCGCGGCGCGAGGGGGACGTCTACGTCCTCAACGGCGTGAAGTCGTGGGTGACAAGCGGCAGCATCGCCGATCTCGTGCTCGTCTACGCGACGATCGACCCGGCGCTTGGAAGCCGCGGCGTCACGGCCTTCCTCGTGCCCAAGGGAACCCGCGGCATGACCGCGGGCAAGGTGGAGGACAAGATGGGCATGCGCGCAAGCCCCACCTCGGAGCTCGTCTTCGAAGACTGCGCCGTCCCCGCCGAGAACGTGCTTGGGAGGCCCGGCGAGGGGTTCAAGATCGCCCTCTCCACGCTCGACGGCGGCCGCATCATGAGCGCCATGGGCGCCACGGGCATCGCGCGCGCGGCGCTCGAGGACGCGATCGGCTACGCGAAGACGCGGGAGGCCTTTGGCAAGCCCATCGCCAACCATCAGGCGATCCAGCACATGATCGCCGACATGGCCACGTGGATCGACGCCGGCCGGCTCCTTGCCCTGAAGGCGGCGCAGCTGCGCGACCGCGGCGAGCGCTACACGATGGAGGCAAGCGTCGCCAAGCTCCTGGCGACGGAGCGGGCGACCCAAGTCTGCCTCCGGGCCGTGCAGATCCTCGGGGGCGCCGGGTACACCCGCGAGTTCGCCGTGGAGCGTTATCTCCGGGACGTGAAGGTGTTCGAGATCTTCGAGGGGACAAGCGAGATCCAGCGCCTCGTGATCGCCCGCCAGTTGGGCCTTCACGCATAGGAACTTTCGAGCGCCGCGGTGGCTCCAATGCATGCATCTTGACGATATTGATATGTCAGCGTTCCGCTGGGAGAATCGAATACGCTCGCCCGACAAGCCTTATCTATGAGCGATCGGTCGAAAGTGGCCACCGGCGTCCACCGGAAACCGGGGTGCGGCGGGCGTTTTCGAATAGAGGTTCTGGAAAGTCCTTATATGCGGCGCTGGGCACCTATGGGACGAAGAGGCGCGCCGCAAGGCGCGGCTCGACACGACCCGTAACGGCAACCGGGTCGCAGTGGGACACCCCGATCTCCAGCGACAGGTACGGCAACACCTTCCATTTTTCGCGGTGTCCCTCCCTTTCTTCCTGCAGCCAGTCCGCTCGCTGCGATGAATGATCATCGCAGCCGGCGGGCGCGCGCTTCTTTTCCGTCCGTCCTGCAGGGTTAAATACCAAAAGCGCAATCGCAACCCCCGCATCCGCCTCAGGTGCATTCATGGCAACCGGACTCTTCGCCGCGCGAAAGCTTCAGAAGAACCGCGCAAAGCTGCGCTGGAGCGACCGCTACTACAAGCGCCGCATCCTGCAGCTCAAGAAGAGGTCCGACCCGCTCGAGGGCGTTCCGCAGGCCCGCGGCATCGTCATCGAGAAGGTGGGCATCGAGGCCAAGCAGCCCAACTCGGCCATCCGGAAGGCCGTCAAGATCCAGCTCATCAAGAACGGCCGCCAGGTGACCGCCTTTGCGCCGGGCAACGGCGCCATCAACTACATCGACGAGCACGACGAGGTCCTCGTCGAGGGCATCGGCGGGCGCATGGGCCGCTCGTACGGGGACATCCCCGGCGTCCGGTACAAGGTCATCCAGGTCAACAACGTCTCCCTCCTCGAGCTCGTTCGCGGGCGCAAGGAAAAGCCGATGCGGTGAACCCATGGCGCCCGACGAGACTCCTCCGGCCGACGCGACTCCGACCACCCCCGCTGCGGCAAACCCCGCCCCCGGCACCACCACGCTCCTGTTCGACCGGTGGGACACAAGCGGCGTCGAGGTCGCGGACGCCTCGCTTCGCAAATACATCAACCTCCACGCCGTGCGCATCCCTCACACGAGCGCGCGCCACGCGAACAAGCCCTTTGGCAAGCAGCGCCTGAACATCGTCGAGCGGCTCGTGAACGTCGTCATGAAGAGCGAGATGTACACGGGCAAGAAGAGCAAGGCCTACACGGTCGTGCACGACGCGCTTGCGATCGTCGAGCAGAAGACGAAGCAGAACCCGATCCAGGTGCTCGTCCGCGCGATCGAGAAGGCCGCGCCGCGCGAGGAGGTCACGCGCCTGCGCTACGGCGGCATCTCGGTCCCCAAGGCCGTCGACGTGTCGCCCTCGCGCCGCCTCGACATCGCCCTTCGCCACCTGTGCGAGGGCGCCCGCGCGCTCGCGTACAACCGCAACCCGCGCGCCATGCACGAGTGGCTTGCGCAGGAGATCATCCGCGCCAGCAAGGGCGAGATGGAGTCGAAGGCGGTCGCAAAGAAGGAAGAAGTCGAGCGCGTCGCGAAGTCGGCGCGGTAGCGCGCAAGCAGACGGCGCCCACGCGAAAGGAAGCCGCGCGGGGACCCCGGGGTCCCCGCGGTGGCGGTCTACTTGCCCACGACGACGTCGAACGTGAACGTTCCGGGCCCCGCGACTCCGACGGGCCCGTTGGAGCCCTCCGCGCCGAAGAAGAAGTACCACGGCGTCCGCGCCTGGTACGGCGAGTCGACGAGCTTCTCGGGAACGGCGAAGGTGAACGTGCGCTGCATGGCGCCGTCCTCCGTGACGTCCATGGGGCCCCAGTTGTCGGCGCTCCAGCGGTAGTACAAGATGGGCTTGGCCGCGCCGGGGTTTGTCCACGAGATGGTGGCGGTGATGAGCTTGGATCCCGGCGGCACGATGGCGTTCTCAGCGGGCCGGATGACGTTTCCGCTGCCGACCCACCAGCCGAACACGGCGGGGTCCGCTTCCATGAACAAAACCTCCCGCTTGAGCCCCTTCACGAGATCAAGCTTGTTCGATTCGGCCCACCGGTCGGCGGGTGGGTCAAAGGCCGGAAGATCGCCAGGCGCGCGCTTTGCGACGACCTTGAGCGTGACCGGCGAGTCGAGCGGGTCCGAGCCGTCCGCGAGCACGCGCACGTCGAACATCCACAGGGATCGGGCCGCCAGGGGGGCGTCCCAGTCCTTTTCGCCAACCTTTACGTCGACCGGCGTGCCGGCGACGACCTGTTGCCAATCCGAATACTCGATTCCGGCGGCCGTCGCGTAGCGGAGGTAGAGCTTGGCATTGGCCATGGTCGGAGGCGGCGAATAGGTGACCGTAAGTTCGAGCGATCCCGTGCCGGGAGCGACGATCTTCCCCGGCGCAAGCTCGATGCGCGCCCAGCGTCCGAACGCATAGGCTTGGGCGCTGGAGGAGCCGACGAGGTGCCCCGTCCGGCGGGTCTCCTCGCCCAGCGGAAGCGACGCCTGCGTCCCCCAATACTCGCGGACCCACGCCGTTCCGATCGAGATCTCGTTGCCTTCCTCGTCGACGACGGTGCCCGTTCCGGTGCCCGTGTCGACCGTGACGCCGTCCTCGGTCACCTTGACCTTCGTGTTGTCGGCGTTCGTCTCCACGCTCTGGGTCGCGACCTCCTCGGGCTCTTCGGAGGAGCCGATGCACCCGGAGAGCACGAGGGCGGCGGTGACGGCGACGAGCGCCAAACGGTTCATGACGTTGTATGCAGACATCTTGGACGGCCTCCCAGACCGGTGCCCCTAGCCCACTTGGATTAAGATAAGCTTGTTGGCTGCCATTTTCCGCGGCCCTTAAAGGGCGGGGTCCTCACGCGTCCAAACGCAGCTCGCGGATCTGGCCGTCCTTCGTGAGCTCGAGCACTCGCGACTCGGCGCGGGCAAGCTGCTCGCGCAGTCCGCGCACGAGGCCCACGGCCTCTTCGAACTTGCGCATGGACGCGTCCAGGCCAAGCCCTCCGCCTTCGAGCTCGCGAACGAGCGCCTCCAACCGTGCCATCCGCGCCTCGAAGCTCTCTTCCACCGCCGTGGTCGCCGTCATGGATTCGCCTCCGTCCGTTTGACTTTGGTCTGGATCGTCCCGTCGGCCACGATCACGTCCATGGCCTCCCCGGCCGTCACGCTCCGCACGCTGCGGACCACGCCCTGCTCCGTCCGCGCGATCGCGTAGCCGCGGGCAAGCGTTGCAAGCGGCGAGAGCGAGTCGAGCGCCTTCGCCTCCCGCACGAGGGCCATGTTGGCGCGCTCGAGGACGGCCTGCGCGCCGCGCAGGAGCCGCTCATGGGTGTCGTCGAGCCGCTGCGCGCGCTCGCGGAGCGCGTCGGCGGCGCGGCGCGCAAGAAGCGCCGCCTCGCGGTCGAGCGTGCGAAGGAGATCCTCGCGGTCGGGCACGGCAAGCTCGGCGGCCGCCGAGGGCGTCGGAGCCCGCAGGTCGGCAACAAAGTCAGCGATCGTGAAGTCCGTCTCGTGGCCCACGGCCGACACGACGGGGATGCGCGAGGCGGCGATCGCGCGCGCCACGACCTCTTCGTTGAAGGCCCAAAGGTCTTCGAGGCTTCCGCCGCCGCGGCCGACCACGAGCACGTCCACGCGGGCCGATCCCGTCTGCGCGTTGAACTGCGCGATCGCTTCGGCGATCTCCTGCGCGGCGCCCTCGCCCTGCACGCGCACGCCGCGAACCACGAGCGCGGCAAGCGGATAGCGGCGGGTGGCGATCCGGACGACGTCGCGCACGGCGGCGCCGGAGAGCGACGTCACGACACCGATGGCGCGCGGGTGACGCGGGATCGGGCGCTTGCGCGACGGATCGAAGAGGCCCTCGCGCTCGAGCTTCTGCTTGCGCTGCACGAACGCGAGGTACAGCGCGCCCATGCCCACGGGCTGCATCTCCGTGACGTACAGTTGCACCTTGCCCTGCGCCTCGTAGAGGTTCACGCTGCCGCGTGCCAGCACCTGCGTGCCCTCCTGCGGATCAAAGCGCAGGCCGGCCGCAGCGCGCCGCCACATGGCGCAGGGGATCTGGCCTCCGGCGTCCTTGAGCGTGAAGTAAAGGTGGCCGGACTCGGCGCGCTTGAAGTTCGACACCTCGCCCTTCACCCAGACGTCCGCGAGGCGCTCGTCGGACTCCAGGCGAGCCTTGAGGTGGAGGTTGAGCTCCGTGACGCTGAGGTAGGGGACGGACGGAGGCGGGCCCTCCGCCGGCTCGGAAACGCCCGTCGGCAGGTCCAAGCGCCGCTGGGTGGCCACGACTACCCTTAGCCGTGCGCCCGGTTGAAGCTTTCGCCCGGCGGGCCGAAAGTGCGGAGCACGCCCTTTCGCGCGGCGGCTAGCGCGCGGGCTCGGCCGCCGCGTCGACGTCGGCTCCGCTGCGCCGGCGGTGCGAGACGACCCACCAGACGACGAGGGCGGCAAGCGCGGCGACGACCGCGTAGTCCACCCACGCGTACCCGGCGCGGACGACGTGCCACTCCGAACGCAGCGTCATGCCGACGACAAGCAGGATGCAATTCCACGCGGTGGCGCCAAGGAGCGTGAAGGCGACAAAGCGCGGAAGCGGCATGCGGCCCATGCCCGCCGGGATGCTGATGAGGTGCCGCACGACGGGAAGGAACCGGCCCACGAAGACCACCGCGCCCCCGTAGCGGGCAAACAGCTCCTCCGTCCTGCGAAGGTGCCGCTCGTGGAGCAGAAAGTACCGGCCGTATCGCAGAAGCGCCGGGCGCCCCAGGCGAGCGCCCGTGGCGTAGCCGACGAGCGATCCGGTGAGGCTGCCTGCGCTTGAGGCGAGGATCGCAAGGCCAAGCTCCATGCGACCGTCGGCGACGAGGAACCCGACCGTGGGCATCACGGCCATGCTCGGGATGGGCGTGATGAACGACTCCATCACCATGAGCACGTACACGCCGAAGTAACCCAGCGCGTGCATGGTCTCGGCGGCCAGCTCGACCAGGGCCTCGGTGAGGCTCGACAACGGGGCCGGCTACGGCCGGCGGGTCCAAAAGCGTTGCGACAAGGGCGGCGTCGGGGTTGAAGCCACCGGACGCCGTTCCCGACGGATGGAGCGGACCCGATGACGCAATTTGCGGCGCGAGCGACCCGGGTCCTGGTGGTGGAGGACAACCGAGGGGACCTGAGGTTCCTCGAGGAGACGCTGCGCGAAACGGGCGAACCGTTCGAAACAAGCGCGGCCTCGACGCTTGGCGAGGCGCGCAAGATCCTGGCCGAGCGCACGGTCGACGCGGTCGTCACGGATCTCGACCTCCCCGACAGCCGGGGCTTGGCCACCGTCGCGGGCCTCCTTGCGGAGCGGCCGCAGACGCCCCTTGTGGTGCTCACGGGCTCCGACGACCCGACGTTGGGCGTCGAGGCGGTCCGGCACGGAGCGCAGGACTACCTCCGCAAGGACGCGCTCTTGCCCGACTCGCTCCTGCGGGCCATCCGCTACGCGATCGAGCGCAAGGGCGCGGAGCTCGAGCGCATGGCGCGCGCCGAGCAGGAGCGCGAGGTCGAGCGCCTGCGCGAGATGGACCGTCTGAAGACGCAGCTTGTCAACCTGAGCGCGCACGAGCTCCACACGCCGCTCACGCCGCTTCGCCTGCAGCTTCATCTGCTCCGGACGGGCAAGCTTGGACCCCTCACCGCGCGCCAGCAGGAGGCCGTCGAGATCCTCGACGCAAACGTGCGCCGGCTGGGCAACCTCGTCTCCGACATGCTTGACGTCGCGCGCATGGAGTCCGGGCGCTTCCCGCTGCGTCCCGCGACCGTCGACCTTGGCGTCCGCGTCGCGCAGGCCGCGCGCCCCTTCGTCGACCTTGCGGCCGAGGAGGGAAAGCGCCTCGTGGTGGACGCGCCGGAGGGCCTTCTCGTCGCGGCGGACCCCGAGCGCCTGGACCAGATCGTCGCGAACCTCCTGAGCAACGCGCTCAAGGCCACGCGCGCGGGCGACCGGATCGAGATCCACTGCGCGCGCGACGGCGAGGCGGTGCTGGCGCGCGTGTCCGACACGGGAGCGGGATTTCCGCCGGAGGCCCAAACGCAGATCTTCCGACCCTTCGAGCAGGCCCACGAGCGCGAGGGAACCGGCCTTGGCCTTTACATCGCACGCGAGCTTGCGGAGCGGCACGGCGGCACGCTTCGTGCGCAAAGCGAGGGCCCGGGCCGCGGGGCGGTGTTCGAGCTTCGCCTGCCGGCCGCTGCGCCCTAGAGCAGCGAGTCGGCCGGACGCTCGAGGCGACGCGAGAGGAGATCGAGCGACCGGATGAAGGCTCGGTTGCGGATCTCCGCGATCCGGCGCTCGTGCAGCAGGCCGCGCGAAACGTCGAGGATCTTGTCCGGCTCCAGCGGCTTTGTGAAGAAGTTCTCGATCGCGGCCTCGTTGAGCGCCCGGATCGCAAGGTCGAGGTCCGGATAGGCCGTCACGAGGATGCGGGGGACCTCGGGCGCGGCTTTGCGCGCGAGCTTGAGGAACTCGAGGCCGTCCATCTCCGGCATGCGGTAGTCGGCGATGATGAGGTCCACGGGTTGCCGCTTGAGAGCCTCGGCCGCCGCTTTGCCGTCCTCGCAGGTCAGCGTCCGAAGGCCTCGAAGCGAGGTTTGCAGGAGGTCGCGCAGGCTCGTTCGGATGTCCGGTTCGTCGTCCACGATGAGGACCGTCTGCTGGAAAAATCCGAGCGACTGTTCGAGATCCTTCAAGCTCGTGGTCGCCGACGTGCGGGGGGCCCCCGTTGCCAGCCCATGGGCGCCTCTTTGGGATAGCCGTTTCGTCGTCACCGCGTGACGGACACCGCTCCACCCGCAGGGTTCAACTGCGTCGCGAACCGAGTGCACCGCCTTGAAGAGGCGTCGGGGCTGCGGCCGGTGGGAAAGGCTCAAGGGACCATCGCCGCTTTGGCGCCGCGATGCCGGGCCTGGGCAAGCCGCTTGACGTCAAGATCGTGGGAGGGGGCCTCGCCGGCATGATCACGGCCCACCAGCTGCTGGCGCACCCTCGCCCCGACGGGCGCCCCTACCAGATCACGATCTACGAGAGCGCGGAGAAGCCCTACACGACGCTCTGCGGGGAAGGCATCAGCGACGAGAACCTCCGTCGCTTTGCCGCCTTCGACTCGTTCCCGCACGTCGCCCAGACGTTCCGTGGAGCCGCCTGGTACATGCCCGGCGACAAGGTCATCCACGTCGAGCAGAAGTGCCACACGATCGAGCGCGCGACGTGGATCCCCGCCATGGCCGAGTCGTTCCGGAAGAAGGGCGGGAAGCTCGTGCTCAACAAGAAGATCCTCCTCGAGGACCTGCCCCACATGGCCTACGACGTGCTCATCGGAGCCGACGGGCCGGGAAGCGTCGTCCGGAAATACATCGGCGGCACGATCGACATCAAGCTCGGAATCCAGTACCGCGTCAAGCACAGCTCCTACGCGACCGACCGGCTCGAGTTCTACACCGACAAAGCCTACTGCAGCGAGTACGCCTGGATCTTCCCCAAAGACGACACCTTGAACGTGGGCCTCTTGGCCGACAACCCCACCCAGGATTGGAAGCGCCTGGACCGGTTCATGAAGGACAAGGGCGTCGACGGCAAAGTCGCCGTGCGCGAGGCCTATCCCATCGGGTTCAACGGCGACAAGGTGGCCGACCCGGCGTTCCCCAACGTCGCGCTCGTGGGCGACTCCGGGGGCCTCACGAACCCGCTCACGAAGGGCGGCATCGCGGCCGTCATCCTGTCGAGCGAGATCCTGGCCCAATGCGTCGCGCGCGACGAGCTTGCCCTCTACAACGAGCGCATCATGACGCACCCCATCATGAACCCCGCCTACAAGAAGGCCGTCGCGTGGATCGCCGAGGCCACAAACGAGGAGATCGCCCGACTCATCCGCTTCCTGCCGAAGGTCACGCGCTCGGGCGACGGCGTGCCGAAGTCCGAGAACCGGTGGACGCTCCTCAAGACGTTCTTTGGAAACCTGGATCGCCTGCAGGACGTTCGCACCATCTATCGCGCCATGAGCTTGAGCCGGCGATACAGCTGGTGACGTCCCCGAGCCCGCTGGGGCTCGCGCTCTTGGACCGCGACGCGCCCGCACCGCGGCCTTGGCCGCCTAGAGGTTTGCGCCTTCGGCGTGCCCGCGCATCACGAGCCGCTCCATGGCGCTCATGGAAAGCGTCGTGAGCTCGTGCTTTGGGACCATGATCGTGCAGGCTTGCCGCGGGCGTTGGGGATCGTAGCCCCCTGCGGGCTCGATGCAATTTGCGTAGTGGTGGTGCGCGGCGAGAAGGTGCCCCAATTCGTGTGCCGCCAGCCGAGCCGCGGCCTCCGGGTCGGCAAGCAGGCCCGGCACGCCGTTTGGATGAGCAGCCGTGCTCACGCTGAACGCTTCCTCGGCCTTCCCGGCCGTTCCGATGCACGATGCAAGGCCGCCCTCCCCGCTGCCCGACAGAAGGTGCGTGGCTTCGCGGCGGAGACCCGAATGGTCCTGGCGGTAATGCTGGCTAAGCTGCTCCAGCCGCTCGTTCTCGTCGCCTGCGAAGTGGTGGACATGCAGGTCGACCACGGCGACGCGCAGGTTCACCCAACGCGAGTAGAAGGCGCCTACCGTCGCGAAAATGGAGAGAGCCTCCTGCCGCCACGCGGCGCCGTGGGCCGTCACGAACTCGCCGTCCACGGCGAGGGCCACCTCGAAGGTCCTCGGATCCCAGCCGTTCAGAAGCCCAAGTGGGCTTGCCAAGGGCGGAGGCATCGGACCCCGAAGGCAGGAGACCGGCAGGCACGCCCATCGCGGGCCGGCCCGGACGCATGGATGCGTGGGCGAGGGCTCCACGCAAAGGTCCTCGTCGACACAGTGGCCCTTCGAGGCGCCCGCAATGCCCGCGGCCAACGGGAGCTCGCCGGTCTGGAGGAGCGGCATCGCGACGACGAGCGCAAGCGTAGGGAGCAAGAGACGGGACGAGGCCATGGGACGTCGAAGGTCAAGGGGCCCGGCTCGGTCTTGAGCGTACCCCGAACGGCATGGTACGCGAATGCCCACCCCGCGGCATGCGTGAGGACGTTCGCACGATCGACCGCGCGATGAGCGTGCGGCGGTGGTACAGCCGTTGAAGGGGGCCACCGTTCAACGACGCGCCGCTTGGGTTTTTGAGCCGACGCGGAGTTCGACTCCCATGCGAACGGCCATCACGCTTTCCGTGACGGCTCTCCTCGTAGCCGGCTGCTTGTCCCCGGAAGAGGGCGACGGGAATCGGCCGCCGGACGCGGATGGGGGACAATCGTCCGATCCTCCGCCCGGCTCGAACGAGCCTCGCGAGCCGCCCGCCGCCCGCAACGATTCCCGCGAGCAGGCGCCCGCTGCGGCGGGCAACTTCTCCTGGCGTTCGCACGCGCCGGCGTCTGCGCCGCGCACGGAAGTCGCCGCGGCCGCCCTTGGCCCGCGCATCTACGTCATCGGCGGCTTTGTCGACGTCCGCGCGACGGGCCTCGTCGAGGTGTACGACGCCGAGGCCGACGCGTGGTCGGCCGCGCCCGAATTCCCGCTTCCCATCCACCACACGGCTGCCGTCGCGCACGACGGCAAGGTGTACGTCTTTGGTGGCTACACGACAAGCGCCTTCGTGCCCCAGCCGCTTGCGTTCCGGCTCGATCCGGCCGCCGGCGCGTGGGAATCGCTGCCCAACCTCCCGCGAGCGCGTGGCGCGCACGCGGCCGCGGTGCTCGACGGCAAGGTCTATCTCGTCGGGGGCGTGGGCGTCGGCAACGCGCTCGTGGCGGAGGTGGACGTCTTCGACCTTTCCATGCGGACCTGGAGCAGCGTTGCCAGCCTGCCGACCACGAGGGACCATCTTGCCGCCGTGGCGCTCGATGGCAAGATCTACGCCGTGGGCGGCCGCAAGATGACGCTCACGACGAACACCGGCGCGCTCGAGGCCTTCGACCCCGCGGCGGGCGCCTGGACGGCCCTGGCGCCCATGCCCACGCCGCGCGGAGGCATCGCCGCAGCGACCTTCCAAGGACAATTCGTCGTGCTGGGCGGCGAGGACACGCAGCGCACGTACCACGAGGCCGAGGCGTACGATCCGTCCACCGGCCAGTGGCGCTCGCTTCCCCGCATGCCGACCTCGCGGCATGGGCTGGGTGCCGCTGCGGTGGGCGATCGCGTGTACGCGATGCTGGGCGGCCAACAGCCGGGGTTCACGGTTTCCCCCGTGGTCGAGTCGCTTGGCTGAGGGACGCCGGCGCTAGCAGTACAGCTTGTACGGAACGTCGGCGGGCAGCGTGACCGAGATCGTGCCGGGCAGGATGCCGGGCGCCGAGGGGCGGTACGTCCCGCTCGGGAGCCACTCGTAGACGCGAGCGAGCGCGTAGAGGTCCAGGGAGCTGATGCACATGAGCGGCGTGCGCTCGCCGCCGTCGCCCACTGCGCTTCCGTCGCCGTAGATGTACGCGTAGGGGCTGTTCATGAGATCGGGGCCCGTGTCCGCAAACCACGTCTGCGTGTGGCCCACGCCCCAGACGTGCGCGAACTCGTGCATGGTCACGATCTCGATGTCGTTGACCTCCGGGAAGTCGGGCGAGAACTGGCCGGCCCGGGGAGCGTTCGCAAACAGCGAGAGGACGATGAAGCGGCTGGAGTAGTGCGCGTCGTCGCCCAGGCCCAGCGAGTCGATCACCTGCTGCACGCACGTGCTGCAGGGCGGGCCCACGGCCACGCCGCGGAAGACGGGGCCGCTTGCCGTGTACGCGATGATGAAGTCGAAGCCCGCCGGATCGATCGCGGAGACCCCGTCCCAGATCTCCACCGTGGCCGTCACGGCGCGAACGTAGTCGTACTGGGGGAACTCGTCGGCGAACTTGGGAATGATCTCGTTCCACTTGTGGATGCCGCGCAGGATCGCCGCTTGGTAGTCGAGCACGCTGGGTCCCGAGAGCGGATTGCCGAGGTCCCCGTGCGCCGGCGGCAGCAGCAGGACCTTCACGTCCGGGTGGGGAAGCGAGCCTCCGAAGATGATGTCGATGGGCTGGACCGTCGCGTGCACGTTGCGCGCCATGTCCCCGCAGACCTGGCCGCGCGTGAAGGCGGGCTGCGGCGTGCAGTAGTCCACGTTTGGCGCCGGGCCCGAGGAGGCGACGGCCCCCAGGGCGCCCACGGCGACGAGGAGGAGCGCGAGGACGAGCGGTCGGCGACGGGACGGCTGCATGCGCCCCGCTCGCCCTTGCCCGATTTAAAGCCTTTCGCGATGGAGTAGGCGCGTGCTAGGCCTCAGTACACGGGGGCGTCTGTCGCCACGATCCACCCGCGATCGCTGTTCACGCGGCCTCCGAACCACCAGTCCAGCATCAAGCCCTTGCGCGTCTCCCAGTAGGCGTCGTTGCCCTGGCAGGCGCACTCGTCCTGCCAGTCGACGTTGCCGCCGTGCCAGGCCATGAGCTCGACGCGGCGCCCCGCGGGATCGCGAAGCTCCGTGCCGCGGTTCTCGATGCCCTTGATCTCGACCTCGCGCTCGTCCATGGAGCACGGCGACCGCATCCACGGGATCGTGACGTTTGTCGTGGCCGAGCGGTTCAGGGGTCCCGTGGGCGGAGGGTCGCTCGTGACCACGGAGGCCGATCCACGGTTGACCGTGGCCCCAAAGTCGATGCGCTCCTCCCACGTCCAGGAGCAGTCCATGCGCCAGGCGCCCGACCGGAAGGTGAACGTCGCCACGCCGGCCGAGTTGTTCGAGTAGCTGCCGTCGGGGACGTTCACGCCGTCGCGGAATTCGTACCGGACGAAGCTTCCCTCCGAGGGCCAAGGCTTCACCTCGCGCAGGCTGGGCCAGACGAACTCCGGCGAAAGCAGCGTGCGGCCGCCGCCGAAGTCGGTCGCGCGGAACTGCACGTAGGATCCGTTCGGGATCGAGATCGCGCGCGTCCAATCCCCGTACGTCTGCAGCACCATCTCGTGCCACGCGCCGCCATCGATCCGCAGGTCCACCCTCGAAAGCCGCTCGTTCGAGTAGGTGTTGACCTGGGCCCACCCCGCGTTCCCCTTGACGTTGTGCCATTTGACGTTGAACGTCGGGCCCGACTCGGCCGGGTTCGGATACAGGGTGGCGGCCGTCCACGTCCATCCGTTCTGCGAGAAGTCGAGCTGCTGGCCCTGGCCGCGCACTCGGAACTCGACGAGGGAGCCCTCGGGCGCGTGCGTCGACACGGCCCAGGCGCCCCAGCTGCGAAGCGTCATGGCGACCCACGTGCCGCCGTTCACGCGCGCGTCCACGGCGTTCACCGGGCCTCCTTCCGCGCTCACCTTGGCCTCGATCCACCAGGCGTTGCCCTTGACGCCGCTGAACGAGGCGAAGTAGGCGCCCGGCGGGGGCGGCGGCGTGCTGCCGCACGCGCTCGTTGGCGTGGCCTCCGGCCACACGTACCCGCCGGAGAGGTCGTGCGCTCCGCCGGAGGAGCGGGCGCGGAAGTCGACCTTGCTTCCGGTGGGGATGTGGAAGCTTGCGGCCCACGAGCCCCAGGACTTGAGTTCAAGGGGGCGCCACGGGTCGGCGCAGTTGATGCGGGCATCCACGCCGGCGAGCGGCTGGTTGGCCGTGACCTTGGTCTCGACCCACCAGTTGTTGCCTTTGACGCCGCTGAACGTCGCGTCGAATTCGCCCGGTGGCGGAGGCGGCGGCGCCTCCCCGCAGCCGGACGTCGGCGTGGCCGACGTCCACGTGTAGCCTTGGGAGAGGTCCTGGTCGCCGTCGGTCGAGCGGGCGCGGAAGTCGACCTTGCTTCCGGTGGGGATGTGGAAGCTTGCGGCCCACGAGCCCCAGGACTTGAGTTCAAGGGGGCGCCACGGGTCGGCGCAGTTGACGCGCGCGTCGACGCCGGCAAGGGGCTCGTTGGCCGAGACCCGGACCTCGACCCACCAGTTGTTGCCTTTGACGCCGCTGAACGTCGCGTCGAATTCGCCTGGGGGCGGGGGCGTGTCGCATTGCTCCACCCCTTGCGGGTGCGTGAAGAAGCAGCTTTCGACGAAGCCGCCGTTGCCCGTCACGTTGTCGATCACGAAGGCGCGGAACTTGACCCGGTCGCCGGGCGGAACGCGGAATTGGTCCTGCGTGTTGGTTCCCCACTTGGACCAACCGTCGACGACGGCCTTGGCCTGGAGATGGTGATACGGACCCGACTCGGCCCTCGCCTCGACGGTCACGGCGCCGTCTCCCTCGGCGCCGCGCACGAGCACCTCGACCCACCACTCGTTGTCGCCATCGTGGTCGAACTGGATCGAAAACGTGCCCTGGGGCGTCGTCACGGTCTGCGGGTGGTTCGCGGTTGCGTGGGGCACGGACGCCAGTCCGGTCAGCAGCAAGGACGCGGTGACGATGGCGAGGAGGCGCCCGCGCGTGGGGCTCGGGCTTGCGTCGGAGCCCACCTGTGAGGCGAACGGACGGTGCATTGCGCACGGTTTCGCGAGGGGTCTCTTGGAAGGTTGGGTACGATCGTCGCGGATTTCCGAAGGCCCGCCGGGCGTTCCCCGCGACCGCTCCGGGCCGAGGTCCCCTCGCCCCCTTGGCGCCTACCGGGTGGGCAGCTGCACGCGCGCCGTGTAGAGATCGCTGTTCGTTGTAGCCCCCGTGCGCGTGTCGGCCCAGATGCCGATCGCAAAGCCGGGGCCCGAGGCGATCGCCTGGTAGTCGCCCATGAACGACGCCTGCGGGTTGATCGCGCCGCCCACCGCGCTTCCTTTTCCAAGATCGCCGTCGAAGGCGACGTCCGAGAGGGCGAAGTTGCCAAGCACGCGCTCGCCGTCGCTCCACGCGTAGTACGTCCGCAGAAGCTTGTTGGCGGAGTCCTCGCGCCGGTCGTAGAAGAGGAGCGAGACGAGGCCCGCGTCCGAGACGGAGATGCCCGGCATCCACTGGTCCTTGCCGTTTCCCACCTCGTCGTCGTTCACCCGAAGCGGCGCGCTCCAGGTCGCGCCGCCGTCGAGCGACCGCGACAGGAAGATGTCCGCATCGCCGTTGCGCTTGTCGTGCCAGGCGACGTACAGCGCGTCCTTCGTGGGCCCGTCGCTTGCGTCGATCGCAAACGTGTGGAGGTCGGGCGTGCGGTAGGCGGCGTTTGGAAGCTGCCCGATCGGCGTGATGCGCGCGACCTCGGTCGGGCGCGTCCACGTGTCGCCGCGGTCCGTGCTCCTGGCGAGCACGATGCGCCGCGTCGCGTGGTCGATCCACGTGACGTACAGCGTGCCGTCGCTGCCCACCACGACGATCGCGCCCTGGTTGGCAAGGCTCGCGCCCGCGAGATCCGAGATGACCACCGGCGCGGGCAGCCACGTGCGACCGCCGTCCACGCTGCGCGAGAAGACGATGCTCGGAAGAGAGGACGCAAGGAACAGGGCCCAAGCGACGTAGACCTCGCCGTTGGGGCCCGTGGCGATCCACTCCTTGTCGTGGAATCCCGCCGTCCCGTCGAGCGTGTGCACGAGCGTGACCTGCGGCCACGTGGCGCCGCCGTCCGTGCTCTTCGAGACGAAGATCGCGCTTCCACCGCTTGAGGTGAGGCCCGCGCGGCGCGTCGCCAAGCCCGAGAGGTACGCGTTGCCGTCCTTGTCGAAGGCGACGACGGCGTCGCCGGCCAGGCCAAAGGCCGAAAGCGGGCTTGGCGGAACCGTCGGCGTGCAGCCGGGGCATCCGGGCGTAAGGCCGCGCGTCCAGGTCTTGCCCCCGTCGTTCGAGTAGTAGTACCCCGTCCACGAATCCGCCACGGGGCCCGTGTAGTCGTTGCCGCCGGCCACGATGTTGAGCGGGTTGCGCGGGTTCACGGCGATGTGGGGCTCGTTGGCGGGCGTTGCCACGCCCGAAGCGACGGAGTTGCAGACCGGGTCGCACACGAGCGCGGGCAGAAAGAGCGAGGGCGGCGGGTCCGGGGCGTCGCGGTCGGTGCCGGCAGGGTCCAGGCAGCCCGAGAGGACGGTCGAGAAAAGCGAGGCTGCAAGCAGCAGCGCGAAAAGCGGGCGCACGCGGCGCCAACGCCGGCTCGCGGGAAAAGATTTCGGCAACGGCCTACTCGGCACCCGCCCCGGCGCATCCGTTAAATAGGGAATGGCGTATACGAACCAAGCCCCCAGGGTTTAAATACCGTTTCCGAGGCGAAATCCATGGCAACCAAGCCCCACATGAACATCGTCTTCATCGGCCACGTCGACCACGGCAAGAGCACCACCGTCGGCCGGCTTTTGCTGGACACCGGCACGATCCCGCAGTACGTGCTCGACCAGCTCAAGAAGGAGGCCGAGGAGAAGGGCAAGGGCGGTTTCGAGTTCGCCTACGTCATGGACAACCTCAAGGAGGAGCGCGAGCGCGGCGTCACGATCGACATCGCGCACAAGAAGTTCGAGACGAACAAGACCTACTTCACCATCATCGACGCCCCGGGCCACCGTGACTTCGTGAAGAACATGATCACGGGCACGAGCCAGGCCGACTGCGCCGTCATCGTCGTCGGCGCCTCCGAGGGCATCCAGGAGCAGACCCGCGAGCACGTGTACCTCGCGAAGGTGCTCGGCGTGCAGCAGATCATCGTGGCCGTCAACAAGATGGACACGCAGAACTACGACCAGAAGAAGTTCGAAGCGATCAAGGCGGACGCGGAGAAGCTCCTGAAGACCGTGGGCTTCAAGCCCGAACAGGTTCTCGGCTACATTCCCATCAGCGCCTACCACGGCGACAACGTCGCGAAGAAGAGCGACAAGCTCGGATGGACCAAGCAAACGCTCGTCGAGACGCTCGACGCCATCAAGGAGCCCGCCAAGGCCACGGACAAGCCGCTGCGCGTCCCCGTCCAGGACGTCTACACGATCACCGGCATCGGCACGGTGCCCGTGGGCCGCGTCGAGACGGGCGTCTTGAAGCCCGGCGACAAGGTCATCTTCAACCCGAGCAACAAGGCCGGCGAGGTCAAGGACATCGAGATGCACCACGAGAAGATCCCGCAGGCCGGGCCCGGCGACAACATCGGCTTCAACGTGCGCGGCGTCGGCAAGGACGACGTGCGCCGCGGCGACGTGTGCGGGCCCCAGAGCAACCCGCCCAAGGTGGCAAAGTCGTTCAAGGCCCAGGTCGTCGTGCTCAAGCACCCCTCGGCCATCTCGGTCGGCTACACGCCGGTCTTCCACTGCCACACGGCGCAGGTCGCCTGCACCTTCGAGGCCCTCCTCGAGAAGAAGGACCCGAAGACGGGCGCCACGACGGAGCAGAACCCGCAGTTCCTGAAGACGGGGGACATCGGCGTCGTCAAGATCCGCCCGACGCGCCCGCTGGCCCTCGAGACCTTCAAGGACATCCCGCAGCTCGCGCGCTTTGCCATCCGCGACATGGGCACGACCGTCGCGGCCGGCATCTGCCTCGAGATCGAAAGTTAGATCGTTCGTCGGCGCCACGAAGGGCCGCCGAGAGCGGGAAAGAGGGGGCGCGGGGGATTCCTCCCCCGCCCGTTCCGCCTTTTCCCAACCCTTTTCCCCAGCGTAGCCTTTCCCGCCGCGTGCCCCCCGACCTCGACGCCGACCTTGCCGCGCTCGAACCGGAGATGATCGCGCGGCGGCGCGACGTCCACCAGCACCCGGAGCTTGGTTTCAAGGAGACCCGCACGGCCGGCGTCGTGGCCGACGAGCTTCGCAGGCTTGGCCTGCCCGTGCGCACGGGCGTCGGCAGGACGGGCGTCGTCGCCGACCTCGTGGGCGCCCGTCCCGGACCTTGCATCCTCCTTCGCTTCGACATGGACGCCCTTCCCGTGCAGGAGGCCACGGGCGCGCCGTACGCCTCGGTGAACGCGGGCGTGAGCCACGCGTGCGGCCACGACGCGCACGTGGCCATCGGCCTTGCCCTTGCGAAGGCCTTTGCCACGCGAAAGGCGCAGATCGCGGGACGCATCCGCTTCGTCTTCCAGCCCGCCGAGGAGATCGCCGACGGCGCCAAGGGAATGATCGCCGACGGCGCGCTTGCCGATCCCGCGCCCGTCGCCTCGTTTGGCCTTCACGTGTGGAACAAGCGCCCGGTCGGCTGGATCGGGGCCACGCCGGGACCGTGCATGGCCGCCGTGGACCGCTTCGAGATCGAGCTGGAGGGCGGCGGCGGCCACGGCGCTCTTCCGCATCTTGCCAACGACGCCATCGTCGCCTCCGCGCACGTCGTGGCCGCGCTGCAGACGGTCGTCGCGCGAAACGTGGACCCCCTCGAGGCGGCCATCCTTTCCGTCGGCATGATCCAGGGGGGCGACGCGTTCAACGTACTGCCGGATCGCGTGCGCCTGCGCGGCACGCTCCGATCCTACGTACCGTCGACGCGCGACCGCGTCGTCGCTCGGCTCACCGAGGTCGCCACGGGCGTGGCCGCGGCGCTGGGCTGCCGGGCGCAGGTCCGCGTCGAGGCGCTTGGCATCGCGCTTGCCAACGACGAGGCCGCCGCCGCGCGCGTGCGCGAAATCGCGCGGCAGACGCCCGGCGTGACGGACGTGACCGCGACGGAGCGCACGATGGGCGGCGAGGACATGGCGTATTTCCTCGAACGCGCGCCGGGGTGCTTCTTCTTCGTCGGCTCGGCCAACCCCGAGAAAGGGCTCGACGCAAGCCATCACACGCCGGCCTTCGACATCGACGAGCGGGCGCTTCTCGTGGGGGCGCGCGTGCTCGCCCGGGTGGCGGCGGACCACGTTCTGCGATGAATGTTCATCGCAAGCCGGGGGCGTCGACGCCGCCCGGCACGGCAAGCCATATAAACACCCCTCGCCTTCGGGCGTCCTAGCCTCGAGGTTACGCCCCTTCCGCTTCGCGGCGGGGAGGCGCGAGAATTCGAGGCCTTGTACGCCCCCGAGGTGAACCATGCCGCAAACCGCCCGCATCTCGCTTGCCGGAACCGACCCCCTGAAGGTCGA